>NZ_BAABFR010000118.1:0-14020 GCF_039541155.1 Tsukamurella soli | reverse complement strand
GGTTGTCTTCCTAAGACCGCTTGGCCTCCGACTTGCCCGGGTGCGACGGGGAGCACCGCGCGGCGCAGGCGGCCGACGCGCGCCACGTGGTCGGCGACCGGCTCCACGGGGAGCGGGCCGTCCGTCAGCCGTAACGACACGACCACCTGGGGACGTGACACCCATCGGTCCTTCCACCGGGCCAGAGCGCCGACCGCGGCCTCGCCGAGCTCCCCGAGCGCGGCCGAGTCACCCGCCCGAGCCGAGTCGAGCGTGTCGACCCACTCCGGAGCATCCGCGAACACGAGGGTGCGGCCGGGCTCCGCGGCGACATCGCTGCGGATCCGCCCCTTGGCCCCGAACGCCCCACCCGGCCACATCTTGCGGGGCTCGAGCAGGTGACTGTTGCCGCGCAGAGCCCGGGCGACCGTGGTCACCGTCGTCGCACCGGGCGCATCGCCGAGGCCGTCCGGGACCCGGCCCAGACATACGGAGCAGCGGCCGCAGGGCGCTGCCTCGGGGTCGTCGAGCGACTCGGTGAGCAACTGCATCAGGCAGCGCTCGCCGCGGGTGTAGGCGCGCATGATGTCGGCCTCGCGGCGCCGGACGGCGACGATGCCCTCATAGTGTGCGGCGTCGAAGTGCCACGGCGTACCGGTGGCACGCCAACCACCGTCGACGCGCTCCACAGCGCCGTCGACAGCGAGCTGTTTGAGCATCAGCTCGATCCGCGTGCGCCGAATGCCCGTGGTGGCCTCGAGCGCCACCGCGGACGCCGCGCCGAGCCCCGTGTCGGACTCGGCCGCGAGCGCACCGAGCACGCCTTCCATCTGGCGCGGGTCCGGGATGGTGGCGGTGGCGAAGTAGTCCCAGACCCCGGCGTCGGAGGCCGACGGCAGCAGGGCGACGACGGCGTGGTCGATCGCGCGGCCGGCACGGCCGACCTGCTGGTAGTACGAGACCGGCGACGGCGGGGATCCCACGTGCACCACGAATCCGAGGTCGGGCTTGTCGAACCCCATCCCCAGCGCCGATGTCGCCACCAGCGCCTTGATCTCGTTGTTCCGGAGCGCGTCCTCGAGCCGCGCCCTGGTGTCGGCGTCGAGCTGGCCGGTGTACGCGGCGACGTCGATCGTGTCGCCGTGGACCGACCGGATCCCGTCGACGAGGCGCTGTGCGTCGGCGACGGTGAGCACGTAGACGATCCCCGACCCGGGTAGCCGGCCGACGTTCTCGGCCACCCACGCGTAGCGCTGGATCGGCGACATCGACGGCAGCACGTTCAACTGCAACGAGCGTCGGGCGAGCGGGCCGCGCAGCACGAGCGTCGCCGATCCGAGCTGGGCGGCGACGTCGTCGGTCACGCGGGCGTTGGCGGTCGCCGTGGTGGCGAGGACGGGCGTGTCGGGGTTGAGCCGGGTGAGCACGTCCGACACGCGGCGGTAGTCGGGCCGGAAGTCGTGGCCCCAGTCGGACACCGCGTGCGCCTCGTCGATCACCAGCAGACCCAGCGCGCCGGTGAGCGCGTCGAGGACCCGCCGCCCGAAGGTCGGGTTCGCGAGCCGCTCCGGCGAGACGAGCAACACGTCGATCTCGCCCGCCCGCAGGGACGCCTCGATCGCGCCCCACTCGGCGAAGTTCGAGGAGTTCAGCGTCGCGGCCCGCAGACCGGCCCGAGCGGCGGCGGCCACCTGATCGCGCATCAGCGACAGTAGCGGCGACACGATCAGCGCCGGGCCGAAGCCCTCGCTGCGCCGGATCGCCGTCGCCACCCAGTACACCGCGGACTTTCCCCACCCGGTGGCCTGGACGACCAGCACACGCGCAGCCGGCTCGAGCAGTGCCGCGACCGCCGTCTCCTGGTCGTCCCGCAATGCGGCGCCCGGACCCGCGAGCGCAGCGATCACCTCGGCGGCGCGCTCCGCGCGTGCCCCTGTCGGGCGGGTCGTGTCGGACATCGGATCAGGCCCCGCCCCGCTGCTCGAGTGACGGCTGCCGCGCCCGGCGCCGCGCAGTCGCCGGCGGCCGTGGGCCGAGTGTGGTGGTGTGCATCGAGATCCTCCCCTGGATCGATCGGGACGACCACGACGCTAGCCGAGACCACCGACAGGTCTCGGGCGCATACGGACGGCTGGAGCACGGACGCAGGCTCGCCACCGGTAGCAGGTCCTGCGCGCCCGAGCCTTTCCCCTCATCTCGCAGCGCTCCACGACCCGTGGTCGATTTGCCCCGGATGCCTGCCCCGCGAACGGATGACGTACGGAGGAAACACGGCACGAGGCGCCGCACGGCGGCAGACTGGGCCCCGATGTCGCAGACGACGGGGGCCGAGCCTCCATACGAACTCACAGGTTTGAAGAAGGTCACCGATAGGACCGGACCCGACGATGGTCACATGGTCGCAACAAAGACAGCCCCCATGAACCTGGCCGCGGGCGCCGAACTACAGGCGCTCGACGTGCGGCCGCCCGTTCTCGACATCGTCATCCCCGTCTACAACGAGGAGCACACCGTCGAGAAGTGCGTGCACACCCTGCGCTCCTACCTCGACGCACACATGCCCTACTCGTCACGAATCACCATCGCCGACAATGCGAGCGTCGACAACACCCTCGAGGTGGCGAACCGGTTGGCAGTCGAGGTTCCCGGCGTCCGCGTCGTGCACCTCGATCGCAAGGGCCGGGGTCGGGCGCTCCGCCAGGTCTGGGAGGCTTCGAACGCCGAGGTCGTCGCCTACATGGACGTCGACCTCTCGACCGACCTCAAGGGACTCCTCCCGCTCGTCGCCCCGCTGCTGTCGGGTCACTCGGACGTCGCCTACGGTTCGCGGCTCGCGCGCTCGTCGCGGGTCGTGCGGGGGCCGAAGCGGGAGTTCATCTCGCGGACCTACAACTTCATGCTGCACACGGCGCTGCACGCGCGGTTCTCGGACGCACAGTGCGGCTTCAAAGCGATGCGCACCGACGTGGCGCGCAAGCTGCTGCCGCTCGTCGAGGACGGCGAGTGGTTCTTCGACACCGAGCTGCTGGTCCTCGCCGAGCGCGCGGGCCTGCGGATCCATGAGGTCCCCGTGGACTGGGTCGACGACCCCGACAGCCGCGTCGACATCGTCGACACCGTCAAGAAGGATCTCAAGGGCATGGCCCGCGTCGGCAAGGCCCTCGCGACCGGCCGGCTGCCGCTCGACGAGCTGCGCACATCGCTCGGCCATAACACCGAGGTCGAGGGCGTCCCCCCGGGCATGGTCGGCCAGCTGGTGCGGTTCGGCATCATCGGCGTGGCCAGCACGATCGCCTACGCGGTGCTCTACCTGCTGCTGCACCCCATGATGGGTGCGCAGGCCGCGAACTTCACCGCGCTGCTGATCACCGCGGTCGCGAACACCGCCGCGAACCGCACGTTCACGTTCGGGGTCCGCGGCGGGCAGTCCATGGCGAAACATCAGGCCCAGGGGCTCGCGGTATTCCTGCTCGCGTGGGCCTTCACAAGCGGCGCGCTGGTGATCGTCGAGCACTACGTGCCGCACGCCGGCAAGACGTTCCAGCTGTGCGCCCTCGTGGTCGCGAACCTGATCGCGACCATCTGCCGGTTCGTGGGGCTGCGCTGGGTGTTCCGGTCGGAACCCACCGAGTGACGTCGGTTCTGTAGCGACCTGCCGAAGGGGCACCGTCAACGGCGACGGTGCCCCTTCGGCGTGCCGGCGCTGCTCGGTCACCGCACGCGGGTAGCTGCCGCTAGGTGTCACCCACCAGGAACTCGCGGAGCACTACGGCGTGGTTGACATCGGGATCGTGCGCACCGAACAGCAGCGTCACCACATCGTGTTCCGCGATCGCCTCGCGCAGCTGAGCAAGCGCGGCGGCACGGTGCGGGTCGGGTGCCTCGAGCTCGGCGAGGTACCGCTCGCGGAACTCGTCGAAGCGGGCCGCGTCGTGCGACCACCAGTGCCGCAGGCCCGGGCTCGGCGCGACGTCCTTCGGCCACATGTCGAGGTGTGCCCGCTCTTTGGACACCCCGCGCGGCCACAGTCGGTCGACGAGGATCCGGAAGCCGTCATCGTCGCGGGCCGGCTCGTAGATCCGCTCGAGTCGAAGGTCCACCCCCACGCCTCCCTCACACACGGTTCTTTAGGCTGACCTTACTGCGGACGTGATGAGGAGGCGGCGATGTCGGGACATACCGCGGCGGCGGTCCAGACGGCGGTGGTGTTCGTGTGGCTGGGCATGGTCCTGGGGATCTCGTTCCTCGAGGCACCGCTGAAGTTCCGCGCGCCCGGCATCACAATCCCGTTGGGCGTGGGGATCGGCCGGCTGGTGTTCCGCGCACTCAACGCGGTCGAGGCGACGGCGGCCGTGGTGTCGATCGTCGCGCTCGCCGCGCACTGGAGCGAATCATCCACGACCGCAAAGGTTCTCACGTTCGTGACAGTAGCCGTCCTGGCGGTGGGTGCCGGAGTCCTGCGGCCGATCATGGACCGGCGGGTCCGGGCGGGTGAGCTGTCCACCGACGGGGCCTCCCGGAACGAGGAGCGAGCGGAGCGCGCGACCCGTCCCAGCGGAGCCGGTGTCCCGCGCAACCCCACGCACCTGCTGTACGTGGGCCTCGAGGTGGTGAAGGTGGTGGTCCTCGTATGGCTCGGCATCGCTGTGATGCCGTGACCGGTCGCTAGAACAGCGGATCCTCGCCGTAGTCGCCGCGCACCTCGATACCCGAGGTCAGGGCGCCGGCCGGCGGAACGAGGCCCATGTGGTGCCACGCCGCCACCGTCGCCACCCGCCCACGTGGGGTGCGTGCGAGCATCCCCGCGCGCACCAGGAACGGCTCGCACACCTCCTCGACGGTGCCGGCCTCCTCCCCCACCGCCACGGCGAGGGTCCCCACCCCCACCGGACCACCGCCGAAGCTGCGCAGCAGCGCACCCAACACCGCGCGGTCGAGCCGGTCGAGTCCAAGCTCGTCCACGTCGTACACCCGGAGCGCGCCGCGCGCGACGTCGACGGTGACGACACCGTCGACGCGCACGTCCGCGAAGTCCCGGACCCGGCGCAGCAGCCGGTTGGCGATCCGCGGCGTACCGCGCGAGCGGCTACCGATCTCGGCGGCGGCCTCCCGCGCGATGGTGATGCCGAGGATGCGGGCACTGCGCTCGATCACCCGGATCAGGTCGGGGGTGTCGTAGAAGTCCATGTGCGCGGTGAAGCCGAACCGGTCGCGCAGCGGGCCGGTGAGCGATCCCGACCGCGTGGTGGCACCGACCAGCGTGAACGGCGCCACATCCAGCGGGATCGACGTGGCACCCGGCCCCTTGCCCACCACGACGTCGACGCGGAAGTCCTCCATCGCCAGGTACAGCATCTCCTCGGCCGGGCGGGCGATGCGATGGATCTCGTCGATGAACAGCACGTCGCCCTCGACCAGATTGGACAGCATCGCCGCCAGGTCGCCGGCGCGCTCGAGCGCCGGTCCGGACGTCACGCGCAGCGCCGACCCCATCTCAGCCGCGATGATCATGGCGAGCGACGTCTTCCCCAGCCCCGGCGGGCCCGAGAGCAGGATGTGGTCCGGTGTGGACCCGCGCTTGCGCGCCCCGTGCAGCACCAACTGCAGCTGCTCGCGCACCTTGGGCTGGCCGATGAACTCGTCGAGCGTCTTCGGCCGCAGCGTATCCGCGTCGTCCTGCGCGTCGACCGCGCCGGCGGCCAGCACCGGGTCGGTGTCTCCCGCGGCACCGTCGCCGCCCGAGAGCCGCGCCTGGTCGAATCCGCCGTCGAGCTCGCGCGCGAAGTCGTCGCGCGGCTCGCCGAACGGGTTGACCGCCATGTCAGGCCTTGCCCAACCGGCGCAGCGCGGCGCGTAGCAGGTCGGCGACGGGGCGGTCCGGATCCTCCTCGACCACCGCCGATACGGCCGGCTCCGCCTGGCGGGTGGAGAATCCGAGCCCCTCGAGCGCCTCGACGAGCTGCTGCTCGACCCCGCCGACGGCGATGGCCGGGCCCGGTCCCACATCGGTGCCCGCGCCGCCCGGCGCGGCGATCTTGTCCTTGAGCTCCACGTGGATCCGCTCGGCCACCCGCTTACCTACGCCGGGGATCAGGCACAGCGTCTTGATGTCCTCCGCGGTGATGGCGCGGGCCATCTCGCGAGGGTCGAGGACGGCGATCGCCGCCATCGCGAGCCGCGGGCCGATTCCCTGCACCGTCTGCAGCAGGTGGAAGAACTCCTGCACGTCGGGGTCGGTGAAGCCGTACAGCGTCATCGAGTCCTCGCGGACCACCATCGATGTCAACAACGAGGCCTCGGAACCGCGGGTCATGGCGCCCGCAGTGGTGGGCGCGACCTGCACGCGATATCCCACTCCGCCGCATTCGATCACGACGTGGTCGAGCGCGATGTGGAGCACCGGGCCCCGCAGCGACGCGATCATCTAGTCTTCCCCTCCAGTGTCGAGACACGTTCCGTCGTCCTGCCGCGGCCGACGGGACCGCCGCCGGTTCCTGTGGCCTTGCGCCGCGACGCGGCGAGCCGTTGCTGGTACACCTTGCGCTGCTCGGCGGCCTTCTGCTCGGCCTCGGCCATCCGCGCGATCATCGGCGCGCGCCAACAGTGGCACACCGCGAGCGCGAGCGCGTCCGCGGCGTCGGCCGGCTCGGGCGCCTTCTGGAACCCGAGGATCCGCGTGATCATCGCCGTGACCTGTGCCTTCCCGGCATTGCCGTTGCCGGTCACGGCAGCCTTGACCTCCGACGGCGTGTGGAAGTGCACCGGGATGTCGCGGCGGGCGGCGGCCAGGGCCACCACGCCTCCCGCCTGCGCGGTGCCCATCGCTGTGGAGACGTTGTGCTGCGTGAACACGCGCTCGATGGCGATCACGTCGGGCCGGTGGGTGTCCATCCAGTACTCGGCGGCGTCCCAGACGGCGAGCAACCGCTGGGACAGCTCCATGGTCGACGGCGTACGCACCACGTCGACATCGAGCGCGGTGACCTTGCGGCCACCAGCACCCTCGACCACCGATAGCCCACACCTCGTGAGCCCTGGGTCGACCCCCATCACCCGCACCGTCGAACCGCCTTCCGCCCGCCTGCCGCGAAACTATGTTCGAGGATAGCGCACGGCTCCGACAATCTCCGCGTGCGACACGAGACGCATCGCACGACGTCGAGCGCTCAGAACCGCGCCGGGCGAACCGGACACTACTTCGCGCAGACCACGGTGGGCTCGGGGTCGTATGTCACGGTGTGCGTTTCGCGGGAGATCTGCCCGCCCGTCTTCGCGTCGGTGATCACCCGGGTGTCCGAGACCGTGAACCCCGGCCGCCCGGTGGCGGGGATACAGTGCGCGCCGGACACGCGGACAGTGCCGGGCTGTGTCACGGCCGACCGCGGCCCGGTGATCGACCTGACGTCGCGGGTCTTGGTCGACCAGATCCGCACCGTCACCGTCGACGAGTCGGCCACCGCCTGGATGACCACGCCGTACGGGGTGTCGTTGCGGAACCTCAGGTCGATGGTGCCGTCGTACACGGTCGCCTCCCGCGCAGGCGGGTACCGCGAGATGTAGTAGCTGTGTTCGGTGTGCCCCGCGTCAGCCAGCCCCGCGAAGTACGCCGCGTTGTACAGCGTAGTGGCGAACTGCGAGATACCTCCGCCCACCGCCCGGTCGGGGCGGCCGTGGTTGATGATGCCGGCCTCGACATATCCCTGCGCCGCACCGCGGGTACCCGTGTAGCCGTTCAGCGAGAACGTCTCGCCCGGCAGTACCACCGCGCCGTTCACCTGCCGCGCGATGCGACGGATGTTGACGCCCGAGTCACCGGCGAACCCGCCGGTGGTGAACTCCCCGACCACCTCCTTGATGCCCAGCGACTCGGCCAGCGCCGTGGTGACCCGGGGCCGGGTCGCGCCGAACACCCCGGCGACGGTGCGGTGCGCCCCCGTCGCCCCGACCGCGGCGGCCACGGCATCCGCGGTCGGCTCTACGTCGAGTGCCCTGCCCGGTGTCCCGGGTACGACGGTCGGCGCGGCGCCGGCGAGGTCGAAGCCCGCATCCTTCGCCTTGATCGCCACAGCGCCGACCTCCTTGTGCACCACGGTCAGCAGCGCGGGCCGGTCGACCTGCGGAGCAAGCCCGCCGTGACCGTCCGGGCGGTAGCTGAGGAAGGTGCCGATGTCGGCGGGCGTGATGTGCGCCGTGGTCCTGCCGCCGGTCACCGACACGTCCGAGGCGACGGCGGCCGCGGCCGGCCCGCGCAGGGTGGCGGCGACGGTGGCGGCGGTGACGGTCGGCTGCGCCTGTCGCACCGGCACGTCGATCGTGCCGGCACCCGGCCACCGCGCCGCGACGGCGGCCGCCGCGGCGCCGAGGTCGATCCCGATGCCCGTCTCCGGCTCGACGGCGACGGGTCGGCCCGCCTGGAACACGACGGCACCGTCGACCATCGCGTGCGTGAGCGTCGCCGCCGATCGCTGCACGGCACCGTCGAACACGGTGCGGTCGATGCTGCCGGAGGCCGGCACCGTCGTCGTTCCGCCGAGGACCCCGAGCAGGGAACGCCACGGCGTGCGCGCGGCGATGGCGCGGTCGACGGTGGCGGGCACGTCGACGGTCAGCCCCAGCTCAGCCGGTGGGAGTTCGACGGTGCCGTCGGGCGTCCGCAGTGTCACCGGGCCGTGCTGAGCGAACATGGTGCGGTCGGCGAGCCGACGCTCGGCGGCCGCGCGGGTCATGCCCCCGATGTCGACGCCCGCCGCGACGGCGCCGGGCACCGTCCGGTCGTTCCCGGAGGTCCACACGGCCGCGCCACCGGCGCCGACCAGCACCGCGACCGTCGCCACGATGATCGGAGCACGGCCGAGCCGACCGCGCCACGTTCCCCTCACGTGTCTCGCCCGGCCACCGCGGTCAGTCCTCGTCCAGCTCGGCGAGCACCTCGTCGGAGATGTCGATGTTGGTGTAGACGTTCTGCACGTCGTCGCTGTCCTCGAGAGCGTCGATCAGCCGGGACACCTTGCGGGCACCGTCGGCGTCGACCGGCACCTCCACCGACGCGCGGAACCCGGACTCCGCCGACTCGTAGTCGATCCCGGCGTCCTGCAGCGCCTTGCGCACGGGGATGAGATCGGTGGGCTCGGTGAGGATCTCGAACTGCTCGCCCAGGTCCGAGATCTCCTCGGCGCCCGCGTCGAGCACCGCCAGCAGGACGTCGTCCTCGCTCTGACCGTTCTTGTCGAGGGTCACGATGCCCTTGCGGGTGAACAGGTACGCCACCGAGCCGGGGTCGGCCATGTTGCCGCCGTTGCGGGTCATGGCGACACGCACCTCGCCGGCGGCGCGGTTGCGGTTGTCGGTGAGGCACTCGATCAGCACCGCCACGCCGCTGGGGCCGTAGCCCTCGTAGGTGATGGTCTGCCAGTCGGCGCCGCCGCCCTCCTCGCCACCGCCGCGCTTGCGGGCCCGCTCGATGTTGTCGTTGGGAACCGAGTTCTTCTTGGCCTTCTGGATCGCGTCGTAGAGCGTGGGGTTGCCCTCGGGGTCACCGCCGCCGGTGCGGGCCGCCACCTCGATGTTCTTGATCAGCTTGGCGAACAGCTTGCCGCGCTTCGCATCGATCGCAGCCTTCTTGTGCTTGGTGGTAGCCCATTTGGAGTGGCCGCTCATCGGTTCCTCACGATCCCTTCATCAGCATGCAACCCGGCAAGTTTACGTGAACGCCTTCTCGAGGTCGGTCAACGCATCCTCCAGGTGGTGGATCAAGCGCTGCACGTGCGGCACCGACTGCCGGCACGCGACGATCCCGAACTCCAGGTTGCGGTAGTTGGTCGAGATCGTGATGTTCATCGCCTGCCCGTCCAGCGCGATGGACGCCGGGTAGATGCCGTCCAGCCGCGCCCCGTTCCAGAACATGGGCGCGCGCGGCCCCGGCACGTTGGAGATGACGAGGTTGAACGGCGGCTTGGTGTGACTGACGAAGCCGGGCACCGGACTGAGCGCGAGCCCGGCGATGTTCGCGGCGCTCATCGCCAGGATCTGCAGCGGCGACAGCTCACCCATCACGCGCCGCGCCGCGCGCACCGAGTTGTGGATCGCCTCGAGTCGGTCCACCGGGTCGGCGAGGTCGGTGCCCAGGGTGGCGATGATGGCACCGACGGAGTTGGACGAGTCGAGGTCGCCCTCCTTGCGCAGGGACACCGGCACCATCGCCGTGAGGGTCTTGTCGGGCAGCGCGCCGAGCTCCAGCAGGTACGCCCGCAGAGCGCCGCCGCACATCGCCAGCACCACGTCGTTGACGGTGGCGTCCGCCTTGCTCCGGACGGCGTCGATGCGATCCAGCGAGTACGACTGCGCGACGAACCGGCGAGCGCCGCCGATCGGCACGTTGAAGATCGTGTCCGGCGCCTGGAACGGCGCCATGTAGTCGTGGTCGCGCAGGACGTTGCCCACCACCTTGAGCGATGCGGGCAGCATGCCGAGCACCTCGCCCGTCAGGCCGCCGATCTGCCGGACGGTGCCGACGGGGTCGAACGGCAGCCGCCCGCCGGACCTGTCGGCCTTCGGGCCCGCCGCCGCGCGCCGCCGTCGGCCGAGGCCCTTCTGCCACACCGCCCGACCCTCCCGGTCCTGCGGATCCTCGGACATCGTGAGCGTCATGTAGCGCAGCGCGGACACACCGTCGACCAGCGAGTGGTGCACCTTGCTGTATATGGCGATCCGGCCGTCGCCGAGGCCCTCCACCACCTGGATCTCCCACATGGGGCGGTGCCGGTCGAGGAGCGTTCCGTGCCACAGGGACACCTGCTGGAACAGCTCTCGGATGCGGCCCGGCTGCGGCAGCGCCGAGTGCCGCACGTGGTACTCGAGGTCCAGCTCGGTGACCGGAGTCCACCACGTGTTACCCATGATGCCGACGGGGTCGGCCGGCCGGCGCCCGAACCGGTCGCTCACCTCGTGGCGGCTGCGCAGGATCTCGACGACCTCCCGCGCGAAGTCGGGGCCCGCGCCCTCGGGCGGGGTGAACAACTGCAGGCCGCCCACGTGCATCGGGTGTTCCCGCGACTCCGCGATCAGGAACATCGAATCCGTCACCGGCATGTAGCTCATTCGGGCCGCTCCTCGCACCATCTCGACCGCCCGCGCAGCGGGCCGTCCCTCCAGTCTGATCATCTGTGGCCGCGCCCGGGCCACCTTCCCCGTTTCGACGCATATCTCACAATCGAGTGCCGGATCCGCTCACTCCCTGCCGCGGACCAACCGGACGAAGTACTCGTGCATCCGCAGGTCGCCGGTCACCTCGGGGTGGAACGACGTCGCCACCGCGTTCCCCTGTCGCACGGCGACGACGGTGCCGGCGGCACCGTCGGGCCCGGAAGCGGACGTCGGCACGGTCGCGAGTACCTGCACCCCCTCGCCCACCCGCTCGACCCACGGGGCCCGGATGAACACCGCGCGCATGGGGCCACCGTCGACGCCCGCGACGACGAGGTCGGTCTCGAAGGAGTCCACCTGCCGCCCGAAGGCGTTGCGCCGCACCGTCATATCGATCCCGGCAAGGCAGCGCATGTCGGGCCGGGTGTCCAGTACCTCCGATGCCAGCAGGATCATCCCGGCGCACGATCCGTACGCGGGCAGCCCGGTCGCGAGCGCGTCGCGGAGCGGCTCGTACAGCTCGAAGACGCCGAGCAGTCGGCTGATCGTGGTCGACTCCCCGCCGGGCAGAACGATGCCGTCGACCGCAGCGAGATCGGCGGCGGTCCGCACGAGCGCCGATTCCGCGCCCGCCGCCGCCAACGCCTGCCGATGCTCCCGGACGTCGCCCTGCAACGCCAGCACCCCGATCCGTACAGTCACGCGAGGCAGCCTAGGGCATGCCCCGGTCGGGGGCTCAGCGCGGGAAGCGCATCAGCCCCTCCTGCATCACGACGGCGGCGAGAACCCCGCTGCGCGTGAAGATCCGGCCCGAGGTCAGCGCCCGTCCGCCGCCCGCCGACGGTGACTGCTGGTCGTAGAGCAGCCACTCGTCGGCCCGGAACGGCCGCAGGAACCACATCGCGTGATCGAGCGACGCCGTCTGCGTATCGATTCCCGGGTGCGCCACTCGCGCCGACGTCAGCAGCGTCATGTCCGACATGTAGGCGAGGGCGCTGACGTGCATCTGGTAGTCGTCCGGCAGCGGCTTGCGGTGCCGGAACCACACCTGCTGGTGCACGGCCTGCCCGGGCTGCTGCAGGGTCTCGGCCTGCGGCACGACGCGGATGTCCCAGTCGGCCCACTCGTCCATCAGGAGCCGCATATCCGGCACCGTCCGCACATCACCGGGCAGCGCCAGCAGCGCGTCCGGGACCGCCTCCGGCGACACGTGCGGCGGCATCGCCTCTGCGTGCTCGATACCGTCCTGCGGCCGCTGGAACGACGCCGACATCGTGAAGATCACCTCGCCGTCCTGCACGCCGTTCACGCGGCGGGTGCAGAACGAGCGGCCGTCCCGGATACGGTCGACGAGGAAGACGGTGTCCGACTTGGTGTCTCCCGGCCGTAGGAAGTAACCGTGCAGCGAGTGCACGACGAACGGGTCATCCACCGTGGACACCGCGGAGCGTAAGGCCTGGCCTGCCACCTGCCCGCCGAACGTCCGCGCGAGGATCGACGGCGCATGGATGCCACGGAATATATTGCGGTCGATCTGCTCGAGCCTGAGCAGTTCCTCGATGTCAGCCACGGGGCCAGACTCTACCGGGGCTGGTCACCCCACATGCTGCGTCTGCGACACCGGCTCGGCGGGCTGCGTGGTGACCTCCACCACGATCACCGTCACGTTGTCGCGGCCACCCGCATTGAGCGCCGCAGAGATCAACTGTTCGGCGCACTCGTCGATCTGCGCATCGCTGTCCAGGATGGCGAGGATCTCGTCGTCGGTGAGTTCGCCGTTCAGCCCGTCCGAGCACACCAGCAGCTTCTCGCTGGGCTGCGCCGGGACGATCCAGAAGTCCGCGTCGGGTTCCATGCCGGCGCCGAGCGCACGCGTGATCACGTTGCGGCGCGGGTCGGTCCTTGCCTGCTCGGGGCTGAGATAGCCGCCGTTCACCAGCTCCTGTACCTGCGAGTGGTCCACCGTGAGCTGCTCGAAGTAGCCGCCGGCCAGCCGATACGTGCGGGAGTCGCCGATGTTCACCACCAGCCAGTGCGGGACGCCCTCGTAGGTCGTCAGCACGACCCCCGTCACCGTCGTCCCCGCGCGTTTGCCGGAGTCGGAGTCGATGTCCTCGATGGTGGCGTGCGCGCTCCGCAGCCGGTCGACGACCGACTCCATCACGGCCTGCGCGTCCTCGGGCTCGGGGCCGAACACCTCGGCCAGGGCCTCGAGCGCCGCGGCACTGGCGACCTCGCCGCGGTCGTGGCCGCCCATGCCGTCGGCAAGCAGGAACAGGCCGGGGCCGGTGAGCGCGCCGTCCTCGTTGGTCATGCGGACGCGCCCCGGGTTGCTGATCGCTACCCACCGCATGGACACGCCGCCGATGGAGCCGTAGTTCACGCCCGAGCGTGCCGACCCGTCTCCACCCGTGGCATCCACGGTCATCCGGCGAGCACCTTGAAACTTCGCTGGCCGATATGCACGACGCTGCCCCTCTCCACGACGTAACGCTCCCCCGGGGTCAGCTCGGTCCAGGTATCGCGATACGAGATCGCGGAACCGTTGGTCGAGCCCACATCCTCGACCCACAATTCGTTGCGGGTAATGCCGAATCTTAAATGAGTCTTCGAGACCGAGGCGGTGTCATCGACCAATACGTGCTTGGTGATGCGGGACCCGTCGGCGCCCGCAGGGATTATCGGCTCACGGCCGATGAGCCCGTCGCCGGTCACGTCGAGGGAGTGGCCGTCGTCGAACCGCAGCACCAGCGGCGCACCCGATACCGAGCCGGGACGCTCGCCAGGGCGCTGCTGTGCCGGTGCGGGCCGCTGGCCGGTGGGCCCCTGCAGACCGGGCGGCTGCTGCCGCGGCCCCTGCGCACCCAGACTCTGAGCGCCCGGAGCCTGCGCCGGGTAC
>NZ_BAABFR010000117.1:0-14269 GCF_039541155.1 Tsukamurella soli | reverse complement strand
GGAAGACAACCACTAGTCCCAACTCCTTGGCTCACAGAACGACATGGCTACGATCCGACTTGAGACCGACGACGACGCCGCGCGCGACGACATCGTCGCGTGGCGCGGCGGCGTGCGGCTCGCCCAGCGGCTCACGCGCGTTGCCGCCCCGGGACACGGTGCTGCTCGCGCGATCCGCGCCGACGGCGCGTACGTGGTGACCGGCGGTCTCGGGGGCATCGGGCTGGTCGTCGCGCGCTGGCTGCTCGACGGCGGCGCGGGGCGGGTGGTGTTGTCCGGTCGGACGCAGCCCGACGGTGACCGCGCGGCTGCGCTCGCGGCGCTGCAGGCTGCGGGCGACGTGGCGTACGTGGCCGGCGATATCGCGGAGGCCGGCGTCGCCGATCGGCTGGTCGCCGCCGCGGAGCAGACCGGGCTGGCGCTGCGCGGCGTGGTGCACTCCGCGGCCGTCCTCGACGACGAGCTGATCACCGCGCTCACCCCCGACGCCGTGGCGCGGGTCTGGGCACCCAAGGTGGCGGGAACGCTGCGCCTGGATGCGGCCACGGCCGGCCGCGACCTCGACTGGTGGATCGGCTTCTCGTCCGTCGCAGCGCTTCTCGGCTCGCCCGGGCAGGGTGCGTATGCGTGCGCGAACGCCTGGCTGGACGCGCACGCCGCGGCCCGCCGTGCGGCGGGTGCGCCCGTGGTGGCGATCGACTGGGGCCAGTGGTCCGACGTCGGCCTCGCTCGCGCCCTCACGATGGACGCACTCGACCCGATCAGCCCCGCCGAGGGGCGCGAGGCGCTCGACGCCGTCGCCGCCGGCACCGTCGTCGGCGGTGTCCCCGCGCGGATCGGTGTGGCGCGGCTGCGGCTCGATCGTGCGGCCGCCGCGTTCCCGGAGCTGTTGCGGCTCGGCTACTTCGCGCCGCTGGCGGCCGAGCTCGCGGGCGACGACGGTGACGACTGGCCCGGCCCCGAGGCGCTGGTCGCAGCGGGCGGCGACCGCGCCGGTGAACTGGCCCTCGAGCGGCTGCAGCGCCGGATCTCGGCGGTGATGGGGTACGGCGGCACCGCGGCGGTCGACCCGGACCGACCTCTGACCGAGCTGGGTATGGACTCGCTGATGGCGGTCCGCATCCGCAACGCCGCACGCGGCGACTTCGGCGTCGAACCCGCGGTCGCACTGCTGCTGCAGGGCGCGACGCTGCGGGATCTGGCCGCAGACGTGGTGCGGCAGTTGGGGATCCCGGCCGCCGACGATGGCGCCGGGCAGGACGGCGGCGATGTGGACGGCGAGTCAGGACCTGCGGCGGCCCAGGCGGGGTCGCTCCGCGAGCGGTCACGGCAACGAGCGGCGGCGCGCCAACGTGCCGCCACCCGACGGAAGACAGGACAGCACACATGACAGGGCACGACGAGGGGCTCGCCGATGCGATCGCCGTGGTGGGCATGGCGGGGCGGTTCCCCGGCGCCGACTCGGTGACGGCGTTCTGGCGCAACCTGTGCGCGGGCGAGGAGTCGATCGTTGCGCTGACCGAAGCGCAGCTGCGCGCCGAGGGCATCGACGACGCCGCGCTCGGCGACCGGAACTACGTGCGCCGCGCCGCGTGGCTGGGCGGCGTCGAGGAGTTCGACGCCGAGTTCTTCGGCCTCTCCGGGGCTGCGGCCCGCATGCTGGACCCGCAGCACCGGCTGTTCCTGCAGTCGGTGTGGCACGCCCTCGAGGACGCGGGCATCGACCCCCGTGCCGAGGACGGACCGGGCACCGTCGGCGTGTACGGCACGAGCTCCGCGAGCGGCTACCTGCTGCACAACCTGATGTCGCACCTCGACCCCGAGCGCGTGATCGGGCAGGGCGCGACGTTCGAGATGATCAACCTGTCGCTGCAGAACGACAAGGACCACCTCGCCACCCGCGTGGCGCACCAGTTCGACTTCCGCGGCCCGGCCCTGTCGGTGCAGACCGCCTGCTCGTCGTCGCTGGTCGCCGTGCACCTGGCGAGCCAGGCGATCCTGTCGGGCGAGTGCGACGTGGCGGTGGCGGGCGGCGCGTCGGTGCGTGTGCCCAACCGCGTCGGGTATTGGCACGAGCCCGGCTCGATGTCGTCACCCTCGGGCCATTGCCGCCCGTTCGACGTGCGGGCCGACGGCACCGTGTTCGGCAGCGGCGTGGGCGTCGTGGTGCTCAAGAGCTACCAGCGCGCCCTCGAGGACGGCGACCGGGTGCACGCGCTGATCCGCGGCTCGGCGGTCAACAACGACGGCGCGACCAAGATGACGTACGCCGCCCCGAACGCCGTGGGGCAGGCGGAGGTGATCGCCGAGGCCCACGCCGTGGCCGGCGTCGACGCATCGAGCATCGGCTACGTCGAGACGCACGGGACCGGGACGCCGCTGGGCGACCCGGTCGAGGTCGACGGCCTGCGCCAGGCCTTCGAGCTCGCCGAGGACACCCGGCCCGGGCCGTGTGTGCTGGGCTCGGTGAAGGCCAACATCGGCCACCTCGAGGTGGCCTCCGGCATCGTCGGGCTGATCAAGGCGATCCTGTGCCTCGAGCACCGCGCCCTCCCGGGCACGCTGCACTACACGAGCGCGAACCCCGAGCTGCATCTCGACCGCGGGCCGTTCGAGGTACGCGGCCAGTACGGCCCCTGGGAATGGGACGGTCCGCGGCGCGCGGGCGTGAGCTCGTTCGGCGTGGGCGGGACCAACGCGCACGTCGTGCTCGAGGAGGCGCCGATCGAGGAGTCGCGTGCCCAGGCCGCCGGCCCCCGGGTATTGCTGCTGTCGGCCCGCCGCCGGGACGCGCTCGATCGCGCGCGCGCCGAGCTCGCGGCCGACGTGAGCGGCCCGGACGGTGTCGACCTGGCGGATGCCGCCTATACCTTGGCGACCCGGCGCGCGGAGCCGGTGCGCCTCGCGGCCGTGGCCCGCGACGCGGAGCACGCCGCGGCGGTACTGTCCGGCACCGTCGCCGACGACGATTCGGTCGCGATCGGAGAGGTGCCCGCCGGCGCCGAGGGTTCGATTCGGCCCGCTCGCTCCGCTCCCGGCGCCGCGGGGCGCGTCGTGCTGCTGTTCCCGGGGCAGGGTGCCCAGCACGTGGGCATGGGCCGCGGCCTGTACGAGGCCGAGCCGGTGTTCCGCGCCGCGGTCGACCGCTGCGCCGAAGGCTTCGCCGCCGAGCTCGGCTTCGACGTCCGCGAGACGATGTTCGACGGGCCCGCCCGCGAGCTGGAGCGCACCGAGCGGGCCCAACCCGCCCTGTTCACCGTGGAATATGCGATGGCGCAACTGCTCTCGTCCCGCGGGATCGTTCCGGCGGCGGTGCTGGGCCACAGCATCGGCGAGTACGTGGCCGCCACGGTGGCCGGCG
The DNA here is from genome assembly GCF_039541155.1 of Tsukamurella soli. Lineage (NCBI taxonomy): Bacteria > Bacillati > Actinomycetota > Actinomycetes > Mycobacteriales > Tsukamurellaceae > Tsukamurella > Tsukamurella soli. The sequence goes on along the minus strand of NZ_BAABFR010000117.1, from coordinate 10,908 downwards.
TGTTCGACCTGCCCGGCGCGATCGCTGCCGTGTCCGTGCGTGCGCGGCTCATGCATGCCGCGCCGCGCGGGTCGATGCTCGCGGTGCCGCTCAGCGCCGACGACCTTGCTGTGCATCTGACCGCCGACGGCGGCGCCGACCTCGACGTCGCGACCGTCAACGAGCCGGGCGGGTGCGTGATCGCCGGCACCGATGCGGCCGTCGCGCGGCTGACCGCCCGCCTCGCCGAACACGGGGTGGCGGCCCGGCGCGTGCGTACCTCGCATGCTTTCCACTCGCGGCTCATGGAACCGGTCACCGCGGAGTTCGCGGCCGCCCTCGCGCGGATCCCGCTGCGCGAGCCGCGGATCCCGATCCTGTCCAACGTGACCGGCACGTGGATGTCCGCGGAGGACGCGACGGACCCGGCGGCGTGGGCGCGGCAGATCCGCGCCACGGTGCGGTTCGCCGACGACGTCGCCACCGTGCTCGCCGAGCACGGCCGCGTGCTAGTGGAGGCGGGACCCGGTGCGGCCCTGACCTCCGCCGCCGGCCGGCACCCCCGCTGGGCCGAGGGTCACCGCGCGGTGCGGACGATGCGCCACCCCGCGCAGAACCGCGACGACCACGAGGCGTTCCTGCTCGGCCTCGGACAGCTGTGGGCTGCCGGCGTCGACGTCCGGTGGGAGGTCGACGGTGACCGCACCGCGCGGCGGCGGGTCACCGTTGCGGGTTACCCGTTCGCGCGGGATCGACACTGGGTGGAGTACCGGCCCACCGCGGCGGGGCCCCGGCGGGACGCCGATCCCGCCGGAGCGACATCGGAACCGGTTGCGGTGCCGGGTGATTCAGGAAGTGGGACGATAGCTGACCGCCTCGGGCGGATCTGGTCGCAGTGCCTCGGCGTCGACGCGGTGGACCCCGACACCGACTTCTTCGCGCTCGGCGGCGACTCGCTGATCGCGATCGGCGTCGCGATGGCGGCCGGGCACCAAGGCCTCGAGCTGACCCCGCAGGATCTGTACGACAACCGCACCGTCACCTCGCTCGCGCGTGCGCTCGAGGAGCGGTACGCGGCCGGCGGCCTCGCGGGTCCGATGGACGAGTCCGCGCGCCCGCCCGTGCCGCCGAACGTCGCGCACCTCCTGGAGCACGGTTTGGCGGAGCCCGGCCGGTGGCGCACGCCGCTCATCGTGCGGCTGCGACCCGACATCGCCGCGGACGACGTCCGCGCGGTGCTCACCGCGATCACTGCCGCGCACGACGTCCTGCGCGTACGCCTCACGGAGCGGGCGGGACTGTGGGAGCAGGAGATCCGGCCCCCAGAGGAGTTCCGGGACCTGATGGTCGAGCCGCTGCCCGACGGTGTCGTCGACGCGGACGCCGCACGTGCGGCCGTACTGGGCGTGGTCGCCCGCCAGGTGGCCGGCCGGGGGATCGACAGCGCACCGCTGACGGCGGCGCTCGTCACCGATCCGGCGGGTGGCCCGAGCCACCTGGCCGTGACCCTGCACGGCGTCGCCGCCGACGCCGAGACGCGCGACATCCTGCTGACCGATCTGCTCGTCGGGTTCGGACAGCGGGCGGCGGGCGCGCCGATCGAGCTGTCGCCGGTGACCGCCTCGTGGGCCGACTGGTGCCGGCGGGTCGCCGGTCTCGCGACCCACCCGGCCGTGCTGGACCGCCGCGACTACTGGCTCGAACGGGCGGCCGGCGGGGGACGGGTCCCCCTTGCCGCCGGATCCGCGGCGGATCGGCCCGGGGTCACCGACCTCGTCCGGGTGCCGACCACCGTCGGCGTCGCCGACGTGACCGAGTTCGACGACGCCCGCGGCCGCACCGGAGCGCAGGTCGACGAGCTCCTGCTCGCCGCGCTCGCCAGGGCGGTCGCCGCCACCGTCGGGCCCGGCCGGGTGGCCGTGGACGTGACCGGCGCGGGACGCTCGGTGCTCCGGCCCGAGGTGGACCTGCACCGGACCGCCGGGTGGTTCGGGACGCTGTACCCGGTGGTACTCGACAGCGCAGCCGGCAGGCCCGACGGAGCGAGCGACGTCGAGGCGGCGGCCGACGAACTGGACGGCGTGCGTGCCGTTCTTCGTGGCGTCCCGCACCACGGCATCGGCTACGGTCTGCTGCGGTACCTGTACGCGCCCACCGCGGCCCGCCTGGCCGCGCTGCCGAAGGCCGACCTCCACTTCTCGTTCGCGGGCACCCTGCCCGAGCCGCCGGACGTCCCGGCGGACGCCCCGGTGCGCTTCGACCCGGACACCACGCTGCCCGTCCGCGAGACGCCGCCCGGCCTCGGGCACGCGCTCGAGCTACGGGTGTACCGGTCGCGGGGCGAGCTGCACGCCGACTGGTGGTACGACCGCCGCCGCATCGACCCCGACCGGGCGGCCGCCTTGGCCGCCGCCTATCCCGAAGCACTGACCGGCCTGGCACGCGATCTGATCGCGGCCGACGAGGCCGCCGCCGCCGTCGACGAACTGGAGCTGATCGACCTGTCTGCACTCGATGTCAGTGAGGAGGCGTGATGGGCACCGGACCGGCCGTGATCGTCGACCGGCTCGCGAAGTCGTTCGGCTCCTTCCACGCGCTGACGGGGATCTCGTTCGAGATCGCCCGCGGCGAGATCCTCGGCCTGCTCGGGCCCAACGGCGCCGGGAAGACCACCACCGTCGACATCCTCGCGACCCTGTCGCGGCCCGACGAGGGCCGCGCGGAGGTGGCGGGGCACGACGTGGTGGCCGAGCCCGCGGCCGTGCGGCGGTCGATCATGCTCACCGGCCAGCACGCGGCGCTCGACGACATGCTGAGCGGCCGGGAGAACCTCGTGATGTTCGGCCGCCTGCAGGGGCTGTCGAAGTCGGACGCGCGGGAGCGTGCCACCGAGCTGATCGACCGGTTCGAGCTCGCGTACGCGGCGAACCGGCGCGTGGGCACCTACTCGGGCGGCATGCGGCGGAGGATCGACATCGCCTGCGGGCTGGTGGTGCGCCCGGAGGTGGTGTTCCTCGACGAGCCGACCACGGGCCTCGACCCGCGCAGCCGGCAGGGTGTGTGGGATCTCGTGGCGCAGCTGCGCGACGAGGGCATCGCAACGCTGCTCACCACCCAGTACCTCGAGGAGGCGGACGCGCTGAGCGACCGGATCGTGGTGATCGACCACGGTGCCGTGATCGCCGAGGGCACCGCCGACCAGCTCAAGGAGCGTACGGGCGCCACCTACTGCGAGATCGTGCCGCGGCACCGGGCCGACCTGCCCGCCATCGTCGCCGCGCTGGGCTCGCTGCTGCCCGAGCAGAACCGACCCGCCGAGGACGCCTCGGCCGACCGCATCTCGATGCCCGCGCCTGACGGCACCGCGACCCTGGTCGCAGCCGTCGCGCGGCTGGACGAGGCGCACGTCGAGCTCGTGGACATCGCGCTGCGTCGCCCGTCGCTGGACGAGGTGTTCTTCGCCCTCACCGGCGACCGGCCGGCGCTGGAACCGGAGGCTGCGCTGTGACGCGGGCCGAGCCGCTGATCGCCGAGCGGGCGGAACCGCTCGTCGAGCCGCGCGCGGAGCTCACGGGCGCGCCGCGGTCGACGACATCGGCGCTGACGCAGTGGTGGGTCCTCACCACCCGCGCCGTGGTGCCCACCCTGCGCAACGGCGAGCTGGTCACCCAGGTGGCCGCCTCCATCATGTTCACCGTGGGCTTCTACATCCCGCTCAAGCACTTCATGGGCGTCTACGCCCGGGACATGAGCAGCTATGCGCAGTACCTGATGCCGCTCATCGCCCTGCAGGCCGTGTCGTTCGCCGCCATCTCGGGCGGCTTCCGCTCGGCCACGGACTCCGTGGCCGGCATCAACCGGCGGTTCCGCTCCATGCCGATCCCCCGGGCGGTCCCGATGGCGGCCCGGATGTCGGCCAGCATGTACCGGTGCGCCGTAGCGCTCGTGCTGTCCATCGTCTGCGGCTACGTGATCGGGTTCCGGTTCTACGGCGGGGTGGGGCACACGGCCGGGTTCTGCCTGCTGGTGCTCCTGGTGGGCGCCGCACTCGGGTTCCTCGGCGACTTCATCGGGGCCGCGTCCCGCAATCCCGACGCGACGACGCACCTGATGATGCTGCCGCAGCTGGTCTTCGGGCTGCTGTCGGTGGGGGTGCAGCCGGTCCAGCGATTCCCTACGTGGATCCAGGGGTTCGTGCGGGATCAGGCGATCTCGCAGTTCGTGTTCGCGCTGCGGGCGCTCGCCGGTGACACCACGCCTGCGGCCGGGGTCGTGTCGTGGTCGGTGGTCGGCCCGGCGGTCGCGTGGGCGGTGGGCATGATCGCCGTGCTGGTGCCCCTGTATCTGCTGGTCGTGGTCAGGAGGGTGGGATGACGGCGACGACCGGGGAGCAGTCCGGCCCCCAGACACCGCCCGCGCACGGCGGGGGGACCGCAGCCGGCGGGGCACACCGGGCGCCGTCGATCGGCGCGCACCGAGCGCCGCCGGACGGATCCCACCAGCAGCCGTCGGACCAGGCCCGCCGGGCACCGTCCGGCCGAGGCGGCGAGATCGTGCCGCCGCCCGGAGCGGAGGCGCGCTCGACCGCCCCGGAGAACTCGTGGCGGAATCTGGTGCCGCACACACTGCTGCTGGCCGGGCGCATCGTCCGGCGCTGGAGCCGCGACCCGGCGACGATGACCGAGACCGCGCTGGTGCCCATCGCGTTCCTGGTGACCCTCAACATCGTGTTCGGCGACGGCATCTCGCATGTCACCGGGCACAACGCGCTGTTCGGCAGCGTGCCGCTGGTCGCGATGGTGGCGGCCACGCAGGGAGCCACCGTCGGGGGGCTGGGCGTGATGCGCGAGCGTGACGACGGGCTGCTGGCGCGGCTGTGGGTGGTGCCGGTGCACCGGGCGGCGGGCGTGCTGTCGCGGCTGCTGGCGGAGGCGCTCCGCATCGTCCTCGCGACCGCGGTGCTCGCCTGCGCCGGGCTCGTGCTGGGCCTGCGGTTCGATCGCGGTGTGCTCAGCGCGATCGGCTGGCTGCTGGTGCCGACGGTGTTCGGGATCGCCTTCTCGGTGGCCGTGATGACGGTGTCGGTGTACTCCGCGAAGACGATCCTGGTCGAGGCGACGGCGCTGGTGTCCGGGCTGTTCATGTTCTTCTGCACCGGCTTCGTGCCGCTCGACCAGTACCCGAAGTGGTTGCAGCCGGCCGTGCAGCACCAGCCGTTCAGCACGACGGTCGACACGATGCGCGGCCTGGCCCTCGGCGGGCCCGTGCTCCATCCGTTCACCGAGCTCGTGGAGTGGTCCGCGGTGGTGGTCGCGGTGTGTGCCCTGCCGTTGGCGATCGGTTACCGCCGTGCGAGCAGGAGAGGCTGAGATGTTCACATCAGCGGTCATCCGACGTCTCGCGCGCAGCGAGGAGATGTTCGCGGACACCCACAACTTCGTGGGGCTGGGCGCGCACCTGTCCGGCGTCGTCGACACCGACGCGCTGGCGGCGGCCTTCGACGACCTGCTCGCGGCCCACCCCGTACTCGCGGCGCAGATCGTGCCCGTCGACGGTGGCGGCTTCGAGATCGTCGCTCACGACCTGCAGCACCCCGGGATCGACGTGTTCGGCCCGGGCGACGACGCGCCGCCGATATTCGATCAGACGCAGGCGCTGGTGCACCTGCGGGTCGCCGAGGGCGGTCCCGCCGACGGCACCTCGGCCGGGACACGAGCCACACTGTACGTTCACCACAGCCTCGCCGACGGCCATCACCAGTTCGCCCTCATCGAGGAGCTGTTCTCGCGCTATACCGATCTCGTGGCCGGCGGCCGGGGGGCGAGCGTGGCGCCCGCGCCCGCGCCGGCACCGCTCGAGACGGTGCTGGCCGAGCGCGGGATCACCCGGCTCGATCGCTCCGGTCTGGAGCGGTTCATGCCCGCGCTGTTCGCGTTCGACCTGCCGCCGTCGCGCCGCGCGACCACTGATGCCCGGCCACCGTTCCCCGTCCGGGTGCCGATGGCCACCGTCGCCCTGAGCGAGGAGCAGACCCACGCCCTGCTGGGGTACGCCCGTGCGAACAAGGTGAGCCTCAACGGAATCGTGTCGGCAGCCGTGTTGATCGCGGAGTGGCGGCTGCGCGGCTCGACGAAGATCCCGGTCCCGTACATCTACCCGGTGGACCTGCGTTACGTCCTGACGCCGGCGGTGTCCGCGACGGGCTGCACCAACCCCGTCGGCGTGGCCACATACCTGGCCGAGATCGACCACGGCACCGAAGTCCTGGCGCTGGCCGCGGAGATCGCGGGTGCCTTCCGCACCGACCTCGCGGAGGGCGTGGTGGCGCAGTCGCTGCTGCACTTCACCCCGCAGTACGCGGGCAACCCGCCCGGCCTACCCGACGTGGTGATGCTGACCGACAACGGGATCGTGCCGCCGATGCGGACCCCGCCCGGCGTCGAGCTGACCGAGGTGTACGGCGAGCTGTACTTCCAGGTGGAGTCCGGCATCGAGATGTACACCAGCAAGATCTTCGGCGGCCGCCTGATCGTCGAGTACCACTCCCACGGCCCCGACCCGCAGCGCTCGGTGGAGCAGGTCGGAGCCGTGCTGTCGGAGGTGGTGCGGTGATGACCCGGCGGACGGCGGGATCAGAACGAATAGCGGTGGTACTGCAGTGCGTTACGCACCGGCGGGGCGACCCGGGCGAGCGACCGCGCGGCGCGGAACCCCGCCGACGTCCGGTCGTACGGCTCGGCGCCGAAGAACGACACCGCTGCGACGGGCCGGATGCCGCTGACCCGGGCGAGGACGTCCTCCGGACGGTCCACGGCCCAGTAGAGCTTCGATCCGGTGCGCCGATTGAGCATGTGGGCGCGTTGCGTGCGGATCGCGAACCCGTTGTAGAAGTCGATCTGCAGCTCGCCCGACGGGAACCGGTCGACGACGTGCTGCAGCAGCTCCGCACCCTGCTCCGCGGTGAGGTACATGCTGATGCCCTCGGCGATCAGCAGTGTCGGCCGGTCCGCGGGGATCTGGTCCAGCCAGGTCGGGTCGGTCGCCGACGTGGGCACCAACGTGTAGCCGGGGCGCGCGGGGTAGATGGTCTCGCGCAGGGCGATCACCTCGGGGTAGTCCACGTCGTACCAGGCGATCTCGGGTCCCGGGTCCAGGCGTTGCACGCGGCAGTCGAGGCCGCATCCGACGTGGATCACCGTGGCGCGCGGGTGGGCGGCGAGGAACTCGCGGGCCCATGCGTCGTACTGCGCCGTGCGGACGGTGACGAGCGGCGCCCAGCGGGCGCTGATCCCCAGCTGCTGCCAGTCGTAGTCGAGGCGCTCGATGGCCTGCTGCGCGAACGTGTCTCCGAGCACGGGGCGGGCGAGTCCCGCGTCCCGGGCCTTGAGGTACAGGGTGGTCAGCATCGTCTGCGCCGGACCGGAGAGGTCGACGGTGGCCTTGTCGGTCATGCCGACCACAATAGCCGCCGCGGCGCCGTGCGCAACCCCCGACTGCGGATTCGTGATGAACGTAATCGATTGGGACGTAAGGGGAGTCGCTGATATGGGTGAGACGCACGAGGCGGCCCCACTGCGCGCGCTGCTGCTGTACTACAGCTACACCGGCCAGTCCCGGACTGTGCTACAGGCCGCGGGCGAGGTACTGCGCGACAACGGCTTCGAGGTGCAGGAGGCGGCGGTCGAGCTGACGGATCCGCGGTACGCGAAGCCGTTCGCGCGCTTCCCGATGCGGCGGGTGTGGCCCGACATGCTGAGCGTGCTGCCGGCGCAGGTGCGGCGGGCCGACGCGCGCGTCGCGGTGCCGGATGTGGTGCGCGAGGGCGGGTTCGACCTCGTATGCATCGGGTCGCCCACCTGGTGGAGCACCGCGAGCCTGCCCATCCGGTCGTTCCTGCGCTCCACCGACGCGCGGAAGCTGCTGGCGCGCCGGCAGTTCGCCGTATTCGTGGTGTGCCGGGACAGCTGGCGCGGCAACCTCGCCGCGGTGCGCCGCCTCGCCGAGTGGCAGGGCGGCCGATATGCGGGGGAGATCCACCTGACCTACCCCGGCGACCAGCTCCGGTCGATGCTGTCGCTGACCAGCTACCTGGGCTCGGGGCGGTACCGCGCACGCTATGCGGGCGTGCGGATCCCGGTGACCAATGTGCAGCCGGAGCAGCTCGACCGCGTCCGCGACTTCGCCGCGGATCTGGCCGAACGGACCCGCGCGGAGGTGATCGCGTGCCGCGCGAATTCGATGTGACGGTCTCGTCCCCGGCCACGGTGGATCAGGTGCACAGTGCATTCGGCACCGCAGGCTACTGGGAGGACCGGTTCGCCGCGTTCGATGCCACGATGACGCTCGACGAGATCGGTGTGGGCCACGACGGCACCGTCCGCGTATCCACGACCCAGGATCTGCGGCGCGATGCGCTTCCACCGCTGCTCGCGCGCTGCTATCCCGGCGACCTCGAGGTGCACGCGACCGAGACGTGGACGCCGGTAGCGCCGGGCCGCGTCGAGGGTGCCATCACGATCCGGGTCGCCGGAGCGCCCGGCTCCGGCTCCGCCGCGGCGGTCCTCGAGCCCGACGGTACCGGCTCCCGCCTGCGGGTGATCGGCGCTGTCCGCGTCGGGATCCCGCTGGTCGGTGGCCGGGTCGAGAAGTACCTTGCGAGTGGGTTCGCGGCGCACATCCCCGAGATCCAGGACTTCACGACGGATTGGATCGCGAGCCGTGTCTGAACAGCAGCAGTATTCGGTCGCCGCGCCGGCGGGCGCTTCGTCACCGGGGGGTGGCCCCGCCACCGCCCGGCGTGCGCCTGCACCGGTGCCGTCCCGCGCCGAGGCCTTCGCGCGCCTCGACATGCCGCTGCAGGAGGCGATGCGCACGCAGCGGGCGATCCGGCGCGTGCTGCCGGACCCCGTCGACGACGAGATCGTGCTGCGCTGCATCGAACTCGCGCAGCGCGCGCCCACCGGGCAGAACGGCCAGCAGTGGCAGTTCGTGGTGGTGAAGGACCGGCGGGTCAAACAGCGGTTGGGACGGCGGTACCGACAGGCGTGGACATTGTTCTACCGCACGGTGTATCGGCGGCAGGCCGACCGGGATCCGGCGAAGGCGCGGCTGGCCCGTGCCGTGCAGTGGCAGGTCGACAACTTCGCCGACATACCCGTCCTCGTCGTCGCGTGCCTGCAGCTCGGCGCGCGCGAGGGTCGCGTCCCGGCGTTGCGGATGCCCCACGTCGCGGAGTCGGGCTACTGGGGTTCCATCTATCCGGGGGTCCAGAACCTGCTGCTCGCCGCCCGCGCGATGGGGCTGGGCGCGTCGCTGATCACCATGCCGCTCTGGAACCTGCCGTCCGCCAGACGGATTCTGGCCCTGCCTACCGACGTGACACCCGTGTGTGTGGTGCCCCTCGGCTGGCCGCGGGGCAGATACGGGCCGTCGGGGCGTACCCCCGTCGGAGAGGTGACCCATCTGGACGGCTTCGGCAACCGGTACTGGCTGGAACCCACAGGAGACCTCAAGCAATGAAGATGCAGGGATTGAATATGCAATGGCATACAGTGAAGCCACTCACCTCCAGCCCGCTGTCGGGCTCGTCTGATCAGGAGAAGGTCCGATGAACATGCGCCCCGCGCTCCGAACCAACGCCGCAGTCATGGCCGCTGCGGCGGCCGTCGGTGTCACTGCGGCACTGATGCCCATGGCGTCGACCCCGAGCAGCTCGGCCGGCATCCGCCTGGTGGACAGCTCGGTTGTGAACATCCCGCAGAACCTGGCGGACATGATCGCAGACATCCCGGCGAACGAGCTGGCGGGCATCGACTCGATGAACAACGGGATGGTGGTGTCCGGCAACTGGTGGCAGTACCAGCCGGGCAACGTGATCGGTTTCGACCAGGGCGATCTCGCGAAGGTGAACGGCGTGGCGGCCATGCTGATCCCGGTGCCGAGCGTCGCGCAGGCGCTCGCGGATCAGTTCAACGTCATCGCGGAGGCCGAGTTCCCCATGACCGCCGGCTGCACGGGGGTACCAGGTCCCTGCAACAGCGCCACCTACTGGACGCCCTACTTCACCGTGACACCGTGGACCCTGCTGTCGGGCTACGACTTCGGTACGGTGGTGAACACCATCGACCCGAGCATTCCGATCCCCTGGTCGGACACCACGGGCACGCTCAACCCGTTCGGCGAAGTGGAAGCGCTCTGGGACACGCTCACCGCGACCCCGACCGGGGTAGAGGCCGTGCCGAGCCTGTCGGACTACGCCACCGCCCTCGCGGACCTCGGCGAGTCGTCTTTCAACGACCTGAACCCGTTCGTGTCCGGCACCTACTGCCTGCCGTGCCAGATCGTCGTCCCGGGCGCGCCGGACTCCCAGAGCCGCATCCCGCTGTTCGGGCAGTACTACACCTTCACCGACCTCGGACAGGCTCTGACTCCGACCGACTGGGCCGGGCACGCAGATCCCACAGCACCGGACGGGAACGTCGATGCGCTCAACTTCTGGAGCGCCGAGGGCCAGGAGACATTCTGGTCCGACGCCGTATCGTCCCTGACCGACCCCGCGTACGACCAGGCGGGGCTCGAGTCGGAGTTGACCCAGACCGCGGACTTCCTGCAGACGGAGTACGACAACTACAGCCCGTGGGTTTCGGGTGCCCCGTCGGGGATCACCGACGCCGCCGCAACCGTCCTGGGGGAGGGAGCCGCGTTCGCATCCGACATCGCGTCCTCGCTGGGGTTGCCTGCAGGCACCGGGACGAGCCTGACCAGTGAGTTGCCGTCCGCGGTGACCGCGCCCGCCGCTACCCCCACCACGGGTGGGATCACGAATACCGTGGCGGCCCTCGCCGACACGGTGACGGGCAGCAGCAGCGCCGCGGCCGCGGCGCCGGCCGCCTCCACCGCCCTGCCCGCGGCCGTCCCTGCCGCCAGCCC
>NZ_BAABFR010000116.1:0-14406 GCF_039541155.1 Tsukamurella soli | reverse complement strand
CTCCCTGCTGCTGGCCGCGGCCGCCGCCCGAGCGCTGCTTGGGCGCGCGCTGCGGCTGCTGGGGCTGGGGCGCCACCGGCTCGACGTACGCGGCGACCTCGCCGACCAGCGCACTGACCTGCTCCGAATTCGCCGTCACCCGTTGCGGCTTGACATCGATGGCGGCCTTGCGCAGCAGCACCGCGACGTCCCTACGCTGCTCCGGGAGCACCAGGGTCACCACGTCGCCGGTGTTGCCGGCGCGCGCGGTGCGGCCCGAACGGTGCAGGTACGCCTTGTGCTCGGCGGGCGGGTCGACATGCACCACCAGTTCCACCTCGGGCACGTGCACGCCGCGCGCCGCGACATCGGTCGCCACCAGCACGCGGGCCGAGCCCTCGGAGAACGCGGCCAGGTTGCGGTCGCGGGCGTTCTGCGACAGGTTGCCGTGCAGGTCCACCGAAGGGATACCCGATGCGGTGAGCTGCTTCGCGAGCTTGCGGGCCTGGTGCTTCGTGCGGGTGAACAGGATGCGGCGCCCGGCACCCGACGCGAGCGTCTGCACCATGTCCTTCTTGTCATCGGCGCCGGCCAGGTCGAAGACGTGGTGCGTCATGGCCTCGACGGGCGAGGTCTCGTCGTCGACGGAGTGCCGCACGGCGTCGTGCAGGAAGCGCTTGACCAGCTTGTCGACGCCGTTGTCGAGCGTCGCCGAGAACATCAGGCGCTGGCCGTCGGCCGGGGTCGCGGCCAGGATACGGGTGACGACCGGCAGGAAGCCCAGGTCGGCCATGTGGTCGGCCTCATCGAGCACGGTGATGTCGACGGAGTCGAGGCTCACGACGCGCTGCCGCATCAGGTCCTCGAGCCGACCGGGGCAGGCGACGACGATGTCGACGCCTGCGCGGAGCGCGCGCTCCTGGCGCTGCTGGGACACGCCACCGAACACGGTCGTGACGCGCAGGTCGTAGGCGGCGGCGAGCGGGGTCAACGCGGCGGCGATCTGCGTGGCCAGCTCGCGGGTCGGCGCGAGTACCAGCGCGGTCGGGTGACCGGGCCGGGCACGCGGCTCGTCGGCCAGGCCGGCGACGACGGGGATCGCGAACGCGAGGGTCTTGCCGCTGCCGGTACGGCCGCGGCCGAGGACGTCGGCACCGTCGAGCGAGTCCGGCAGGGTGTCCGCCTGGATCGGGAACGGGGACTCGATGCCCATCGCGGTGAGCGCACGCACCAGGGGTGCGGGCACACCGAGGTCGGCGAACGAGGGAGTGGAAGTCATAGCTTTGCTTGCCCCTTCCGGGCATATGCGTGCCACGACTCGCGCGGCACAGTACAGGCGGACCCGCACCGGTGGGCGCGGACCGTTCCGCCGCGGAGAACTACTCGAACCGGCTGAGAACCGGGCGATCACGATCGCGCCGCGCGGCACGGTCCCCACAGGGAGGCCGCTGGCGAGAGTGGAAATCGTAGGCGGGCGGGCGTCGATGAAGACGCCGGCTGCCCTCAACAGTAGCGGACCGTGGTCGCATTCGGCGAACGCTATCGCCGACGTCACAGCCGACCTGCCGGCCGCGACCCCACCCCGCCATTCCCCGCGCTGTCGGCGTTCACTGCCGATAGCCGGTGACCGATCTGGCAGACTTGCTGCATGGGAGCACAGGACAGGCCGAAGATCCCACTGCACGAACAGCTTTACCGGGATCTCCGCCAGCGCATCGACAACGGTGGGTGGGGTCCCGGGCATCAGATACCGAGTGAGGTGTCGCTGGCGGAGGAGTTCGGCGTCAGCCGGGGCACCACCCGACAGGCGATCGCACGCCTGGTCACCGACGGCCTGGTCGACCGGACGGCCGGCCGCGGGACGTTCGTCTCATCGCGTCGCCTGCACTACCCGCTGGCGGGGCTGCTCGGGTTCACCGAGCAGGTGACGTCCGAGGGGCACAGCCCCAGTTCGCGTGTGGTGCAGCTGCGGGATCAGCCTGCCGACTCGGTACCGTTCGCGTTCGGCGACCGCGTGACACGGGTGCTGTCGATCGAGCGGGTACGCCTGTCGGACGGCGAGCCGGTCGCGCTCGAGCAGTTGCTCCTCCCGCTCCCCCGGTTCGCCGGCTTCCGCGAGATGGACCTGAGCGAGGCATCGGTGTACGAGACGCTCGAGCAGCATTTCGCCGTGCAGATCCGCTTCGGGGACTTCACATTGCAGATCGACACTCTCGACAGCCGGAAGGCGACGCTGCTGGATGTCGATCCGGGCACCGCAGCGTTCATGATGACCGGCACCGTCTTCGACCAGAGTCAGCACACGGTCATGGGCGTGCGGTGCTGCTATCGCAAGGATCGGTATTCGTTCCGGTTCTCGATGCCACGCCCCGCAACTGCTGGGGATACCAGCGGCACAACGCAACTGGTACTGAACGAGGTCGGGAACAAGGCGGAGCCGTTCGATGCGGTGGCGAGCCGCGGCTGACGATGTGGAAGGCCCCGGGGCCGTCGTCGTCTGTGTTCGACGCGGGCCCCGGGGCCGTGCGTCCCGCCCCGATCGGTGATTCGGGACGGGACGGGCTCAGGGGCGGCCGGAACCTGCGGCCGCTGCGGCCCCCACAGGCGGGTTCGGCAGGCCCAGGTACCGGCGTGCCGTATCGGCGACCGCCGTACGGGCGACGTCGTCGAACGAGGTGCCGACGACGAGGATGTTGACGCCCGTGCCACGGAAGGCGGCGTGGTTGGCGATGTTGATGCCACCCTCGGCGAGCGTCGGGACGTCGACCGCGCGGACCAGCGCAGCCAGCCGTTCGGAGATCTCCGTGGGGATCCGGCCGGCGGCGGCGCCACCGTAGGACATGCCCGTCATCAGGCCGATCATGTCGACGCCGATGTCCCGCATCGTCACCGCGGTGGCGGCGACCTCCTCGCTGGTCGCGGCGGGGATTCCGAACGGATGGCGGTCGTCGGGATGCGAGATGTAGGCGTCCACGATCAGACCGTTGTCGTGGGCGACCTGCACCCATTCCTCGAGGTCCTCGAGGCTGGCCTTGTGGGTGTGCAGCGCGTCGGCACCGGCGCGTGCGAGGTTCGCGAAGTCCTGCGTGGTGACCTCGACGGGATCGAGTTCGGTGAAGCCGCCGGGGATTCCGACGGTGATGAAGGTGTCCGCGCCGGTCACCGCGCGGACACCGGAGACGACGCGGTCGACCTCGTCCATCGTCACCTCGTGGCGGACGTTCTCCGCCGAGTGCATGTCCTGGACACCGTGCAGACCGCGAGCGAGGGCGAGAGCCGGGTGGTTCGGTTCGAGTAGGCGCACGCCGGCGTCGACGACGGCGCGGGCGAGTCGAGCATCGTCTGCGGTGATGCCGGTGCTGAGCAGGGTGGTACCGCCGTGCTCGTCGATCGCGCTGTGCACTTTGTTGAGAGCGCGCTCGCGGCGACGTCTCATGTCTGCGGAGATGAACATTTCTGGAGTTGTCCTTTCGAGACGGGGTCAGCCGGCCGAGACGGGGCCGGCCGGCGGAACAGGGGTACGTATGCGGTCGAGCCCGTTGATCAGGAGGCTTCCGAGAAGCGCGACAGCCGCGGCGCACGCCGCTCCGAGGGCGAGGCACTGCCAGTGATCACCGACCAGGGGCAGTGCGGGAATCGGGATGTAGGTGACGCCGTATCCGGCGCCGGCGCCGATGATCACCGCACCGGCGGTCGCGGCGACGACGGCGACGGCCTTGGCGCTGTGGTTGCGGCGCAGGTACGGCACGCTGCCTTCGACGAAGGTGCCGAACGCGAGATTGACGGTCAGTGTGTGGCGCGCGGCGCCGCGGTCGCCGGTCCGCTGCGGCAGCAGCACGTTCGCCAGGGCCAGCCCCGCCGACACCGCCACCAACGCCGACATGTCGACCGCCGCGAGGAACGACAGGCCGCGCTCGCTGAACTCGACGACCATCAGCGGCAGGATCAGCGAGTGGTAGAAGCCGCGCATCATGATCGTCCACATCGCGGCGCCGAGCAGGCCCCCGATCAGCCAGCCCGCATGCGCCAGCCCGAGGGACAAGATGTGGTTCAGCCAGCTGTTGAGGGCGGCCCCGGGGCGCTGCAGGCCCAAGTAGACGATCGCGCCGGCGACGACGCCGGCGATCCCGCTGCCGAGGATGTTCGCAGTGGTGGCGGGCCAGTTGCGGCGGAGCGGCGCCGTGACCAGCAGATCAGCGAGGAACCCGGCGAGGTACCCACCGATCAGGGCGCCGAGCAGGCCCGAGTGCGCGGACATCACGCCCGCGAGCACGCCGGCGAGCATCCCCGCCTGGCCGACGTTCGACGTCCTCGCCGACGCGGTGAACGCGACGACGATCAGGATCAGCGGTTGAAGCAGCGCAGTGTATCGATGCTGCGCGTCGGCCGGCAGATAGCGCAGCAGCCCGATCACGAACGACACGGCGAGCACCGCCGGGAGCGCGTCGACCAGGATCGGCCGCGGGTCGTACTTGCGCCACCACTCGTGCGGGGTCCGGGGCAGGTCTGCCGCGCGGTACCGCAGTCCCCACTCGCGCGCGAAGCCGGCGGCGTAGCCGATCGCGCGCGTGTGGTTGGTGGTGCCGGTCGTCCCGGAGGCGGCGACGAGCCGGGCGCCGAGCGCGTTGGCGGCGGCGACCGAGCTGCCGCCGCTGCCGACGACGGGCAGGCCACGCGCGGCGGCGGTCGCCACGGTTGCGGTGTTGATATCCGACGGGTCTGCACTGACCAGGATCAGGCCATCGATCTCACCGCGGTCGATCGCGTCGGCGATCGCCCGGTCCGCGGTGCGCGCCAGGCCGTTCATCTCGGTGAGCAGGCCGGTGGCGACGATCCGGGGAGCGTTCTGGTCGAGTGTCCAGAGCGTTCCGGTGGAGTTGGTCGTCAGGGAGTCGAGGGAGCCGTCGGCGGATACGAAACAAGCGGCGGCCAGCTCGAGGTCGGTGCGGGCGAGTTGATCCTGGATGGACCTGATCAGCTGGGCGGGGTCGGCGCCACCCAAGCGATGCAGATTCCCGCCGCTGCTGCCCAGCAGCGCGATGCGTCTCATCGCCGGCTGTCGCTCTCCAACTCCGCCGACGTGACGGTACTGCCGACGCTGTAGTGGTGCGGATCGAGGTCGAGGTGGTGCAGGCGGAGCTTGCGCTTGGCGAGGAACAGGTAGAGCGGGATCGAGACGACCGAGCCCACCAGCCAAGCGAGGTCCGTGCCGCCCATCGCGCGTGCGATGGGGCCTTCGAACACCGTGGTGTCCATGAACGGGAGCTGGGCGGCGAAGGCGACGAAGTAGGTGATGATCGCGGGAGCTCCCCAGCGGCCGAACGTGCCGTGCTTCGTGAAGAAGTCGTCGGTGTTGTAGTTGCCGTGGTGGATCACGTAGAAGTCCAGCAGGTTCACCGCGGTCCACGGGATCAGGAAGAAGAGCACGAAGTTGAGGTAGTTCGTGAGGTTGTTGACGAAGTCGCCCGATCCGGCGATGCCCACGACGACCGCGGCGACCCCGATCAGCACTGCCACGACGATCCGCTTGAGCGCGGTGGACCTGAACTCGCGGAAGTGCTGGATGATGGTCATCGTGCTGATCGTGCCGCCGTAGATGTTGGTCGAGTTGACCACGATGAGGCCGGCCGCGAGCACGAAGACGATCACGCTGCCGAAGTGGTCGCCGCCGAGGCCGCGGATCGTCTGGACCACGTCGGCCTTGGGCGCGAGGGTGGTCACGGCGGCCCCGAGGATCATCACAAGGATCGCACCGAGAGTGGTGCCGATATACGTGAACCAGAAGGCGCCGCGGGTCTTGGTCGGCGGCAGGTAGCGGGAGTAGTCGGACACGTAGGGGGCGTAGGTCATCTGCCAGGTGACGTTGATCGAGACCGCGCCGAGGAACGCCGGCCAGGTGAAGCCACCCGCATCGAGATGGTCGAGGCCGACGCCGTGGTGGATGAGCAGGACTGCGACGATGACGAACAGCGCGCCCATCAGGTAGGCGATGTACTTGATCGTGCGGTGGATGAGGTCGTAGCCGAAGATCGCCAGGGTCAGGATCGGGACCACCGAGATCGCGATCCACAGCGCGAGTGGGCCGTGGAAGATCGACTGGAGGCTCTGACCCGCGATCACGACGGCCACGGCGGAGAAAGCGACGTACATGAGCCAGGTGATGCAGAGCGGCAGCAGGGTTCCGTAGAACCCGAACTGGGCGCGCGACTGGATCATCTGGGGTAGGCCCAGCGCGGGCCCCTGCGCCGAGTGCCCCGCCATCATCATGGCGCCGATGAGGTTGCCGGCGACGATGGCGACGATCGCCCACCAGAAGTTCAGTCCGGCGACGATCGCCAACGATCCGGTGACGAGGGTGAAGCTCGAGAGCTGTTCGCCGAACCAGAGGCTGAACAGGCTCCGCGTCTCGCCGTGGCGCTCATCGAGCGGCACGTATTCGTAGCTGCGCGACTCGATCCGCCGCGGTGCGGCCTCGTCGCTCCGCGACGCTGATCTATCGGTCATGTGGTCCCTCACTGTCAACTGTGGTCGCCTGTCATCGCGGGATCGCGTGACCGCTGGGCCGAAACTGTATGAACATTTGCCCGGCACAGTGTGCGACGTGAGTCACACCCACGTCAAGGGCCGACCCGGCGCGCCCCGGAACGACTGCGGCTGAGATCCGCCGACCACACCTCTCACGTGCGTGATTCGGTGTGCTACCGCGCCTTCGGCCGCCTGGACGGGTGCACTGCACCGGTTCGACCGGTCGCCGGCGACCGCCCGCCACAGATGCTCGCGTAGCCCGATCCGAACGGAGCGTGGGTTGACCTCCGAGCCCCGAGGAGGCAGGCTGGGCAATTGTTCAAACATTTATGGCAAGCGTCACATGAGGAGTGCGATATGTCGGGCCTTCCCGTCCAAGACCGAGCGCCGTCGTCTGGTGGTGGCGATCCCGCGGCGGTCGTCACCGTCGGCGTCGGACCCCTGGGCATCGCCGAGGTCGTCGCCGTGGCACGCGACGGCGCGCGGGTCGAGTTGGGCGAGGAGGCGCGCGCGGCGATCGCGGCCGCCCGCACGGTGGTGGAACGCCACGCCGACTCCGATCGAGCGATCTACGGGGTGTCGACGGGATTCGGCGCGCTGGCGTCGACGAGGATCGACACCGATTCGCGGGTGGATCTGCAGCACAGCCTGGTCCGCTCCCACGCCGCCGGCTCCGGGGCGGAGGTCGAGCGCGAGGTGGTCCGCGCGCTGATGCTGCTGCGGCTGCACACGATCACTTCCGGCCACACCGGGGTGCGGCTGTCGACCGCGCTCACCTACGCCGCCCTGCTCAACGGCGGGATCACGCCGGTCGTCTTCGAGCACGGGTCGCTGGGATGCTCGGGAGACCTGTCGCCGCTGGCACACTGCGCGCTCGCGGTGATCGGCGAGGGCGAGGTCCGGGACGGCGCCGGCGAGCGGATGCCCACGGCCCGGGCCCTGGCTGCGGCGGGCCTCGAGCCGGTGCGGCTAGCCGCGAAGGAGGGCCTGGCGCTGATCAACGGGACCGACGGGATGCTCGGCATGCTCGCGCTGGCGATCACCGACCTCTCCGGTCTCCTGACGACGGCAGACGTCACCGCGGCGATGAGCGTGGAGGCGCTGCTGGGTACCGATCGGGTCTTCGCACCCGAGTTGCAGGCGGTGCGCCCACACCCGGGCCAGAAGGCGTCGGCGGCGAATCTGGCGCGGATGCTCCGTGATTCGTCGATCGTCGCGAGCCATCGTGGAGACGACTGCACCGTCGTGCAGGACGCCTACTCGCTGCGGTGTGCGCCGCAGGTCGCAGGCGCCGCGCGCGCCACGGTCCGCCACGCCACGGAGGTCGCCGAGATCGAGCTGTCGAGCGCGGTGGACAACCCCGTGGTCCTCGACGACGGACGGATAGAGAGCAACGGCAACTTCCACGGCGCGCCGGTCGGGTACGTCCTCGACTTCCTCGCCATCGCTGCCGCGGATGTGGCGTCGATCAGCGAGCGGCGCACAGACCGGCTGCTCGATCCGAAACGGTCGCACGGCCTGCCCCCGTTTCTCGGTGCCCAGCCGGGCGTCGACTCCGGCATGATGATCGCCCAGTACACGCAGGCCGCGATCGTCAGCGACCTCAAGCGGCTGGCGGTGCCTGCGAGCGTGGACTCGATCCCGTCCTCGGCGATGCAGGAGGACCACGTGTCGATGGGCTGGTCCGCCGGCCGCAAACTGCGTCGGGCGATCGACGGTCTCGCGCGCGTCCTCGCGATCGAGGCCCTCGTCGCGGCGCGCGCCCTCGAGTTCCGCGCTCCGCTGCAGCCTGCGCCGGCGACGAAGGCCGCGCTCGACCGGCTGCGTCGAGACATCCCCGGTATCGGCCGGGACCGGTGGCTCTCGCCCGAGATCGACGCCGCCGTCACCGTCGTCACCGGCGGTGAGCTGGTCGCCGCAGTCGAGGCCGTCCTCGACTCCCCCCTGAACTGAGACCCCTCCCGCGCAACTCGCAGCGTGCGCGGACGACCCCTCGAGAGGACCGATCCATGACCTCCGTATCCACCGGAGCCGACATCGCATTCCCACCCGGCACCATCCGCCGCATCGACCTGCGGGGCGCCACCGACATCGGCCACGACGTACTCCCGCGGGCGGACCTCGACGTCGAATCCGCCGTCGAGATCGTCCGGCCGGTCTGCGACGACGTCCGCCGCCGCGGCGCGGTCGCCGTCCGAGAGATCACAGCGCGCTTCGACGGCGTCGACGTTCCGACCGCGCGCGTGACGCCGCAGGCCCTGCAGTCGGCGTTGGCCGGCCTCGATCCGGCCGTGCGCGCGGCGATCGAGGAGTCGATCCGGCGCGCGCGGATCGTTCACCGCGAGCAGCGGCGTTCCGACGTGACCACCGTTGTCGCCGAAGGCGCGACCGTCACCGAGCGGTGGATCCCGGTTCGGCGCGTCGGCCTCTACGTGCCCGGGGGGTTGACCGCGTATCCCAGCAGCGTGGTGATGAACGTCGTGCCCGCGCAGGAGGCCGGCGTCCCGCAGCTCACGGTGGCCAGCCCTCCGCAGACCGACAACGACGGACTGCCGCACCCGGTCGTGTTGGCGACCTGCGCCCTGCTCGGCGTCACCGAGGTGTACTCGGTCGGCGGGGCACAGGCGATCGCGATGTTCGCGTACGGCACCGAGGAGTGCCCGCGGGTCGATCTGGTCACCGGGCCGGGCAACGTGTACGTCGCGGCGGCCAAGCGACTCCTCAAGGGCGTCATCGGGATCGACGCCGAGGCCGGGCCGACGGAGATCGGGATCCTCGCCGATGACAGCGCCGACCCGAGGTTCCTTGCCGCCGACCTCATCTCCCAGGCCGAACACGACCCGCGGGCGTCGTGCCTGTTGGTCAGCGACAGCGCAGAGTTGCTCGACAGCGTCGAGGACGCGCTGCACCGCCGGGTCGGGCACACCAGACACCGCGAGCGGGTACGCACCGCGTTGTCGTCCCAGTCGGCGCTCGTGCTGGTCGACGACATCGACAGCGGCCTACGCGTGGTGGACGAATGGGCGGCCGAGCACCTCGAGGTGATCACCCGGGACGCCGGACGGGTGGCGGCGCGCGTTCACAACGCGGGCGCGATCTTCGTCGGCGCCTACTCGCCGGTCAGCCTCGGCGACTACCTCGCCGGGTCCAACCACGTCCTGCCGACCGGTGGGACCGCCCGCCACAGCAGCGGGCTGTCGGTCCAGTCGTTCCTCAAGGGCGTGCACGTGGTCGACTACACGAGTGCGGCGCTCGCCGAGGTCGCCGATCACGTCACCGCGCTGGGTGGAGCCGAGAATCTGCCGGCCCACGTCGACGCCGTACGAGTGCGGGTGGACGGATGAGCGAGCACCTCACCGCGACGGCACCGCTCCCGCTCCGGCCGGAGCTGATCGGCAAGGAGCCCTACGGCGCGCCCCAGCTCGACGTCGCCGTGCGGCTGAACACCAACGAGAATCCGCACAGTCCCAGCGCCGCGCTCGCCGACGACATCGTCGCCGCCGTCCGCGACGTGGTGACCGACCTGAACCGGTACCCCGATCGGGAGGCGACCGCGCTGCGCTCGAGCCTCGCCGACTACCTCACCGCGACGACGGGTGTCGCGCACACGCATGCGGACGTCTGGGCCGCCAACGGCTCGAACGAGGTGCTGCAGCAGATCCTGCACGCCTTCGCGGGGGCCGGGCGCACGGTGCTCGGATTCGAGCCGACGTACTCGATGCACCACACGATCGCCGAGTCGACCGGCGCGACCTACATCGCGGCCCCACGCGACGCCGATTACCGGATCGACGCGGCGGCGGTGGTCGCCGCGATCGAGCGGCACCGGCCGGACGTGACGTTCGTGTGTACGCCGAACAACCCGACGGGGACCTCGACCCCGCTCGAGACGATCGAGGCGATCTACGACGCGACCGAGGGGATCGTGGTCGTCGACGAGGCCTACATCGAGTTCTCCACCCAGCCCTCCGCCGTGCACCTGCTGCACGGACGCCGGCGATTGCTGGTGAGCCGGACGATGTCGAAGGCGTTCGGCTTCGCCGGTGCACGGGTGGGCTATCTCGCGGCCGCCCCGGAGGTCGTCGACGCGCTGCGATTGGTGCGCCTGCCCTACCACCTGTCGTCGCTGACGCAGGCGATCGCGCTGGCTGCGCTCCGGCACCGCGACGAGCTCCTGGCCACGGTCGATGCGGTCGTCGGTCAGCGTGACCGGATCGCCCGCGAGCTCTCCGCGCTCGGCCTGACCGTCGCTCCGACGGACGCGAACTTCGTCCTCTTCTCCGCCCCCGACGGTGACGCCACCGGCCTGTGGCGCAGACTCGTCGACGCCGGAGTGCTCATCCGGGACGTCGGATTCGCCGACCGGCTGCGGGTCACCGCCGGCACCGAGGCCGAGACCACCGCGTTCCTCGCCGCGCTGCGGGGGCTCCTGTGACGGCCGACCGCGAGTGGCCCGGCGATCTCGGGCGGTTCGGCGATCTCGACCTCGCCCACGGCCTCGCGGACGCCGCGGACCGGATCACGACCGAACGGTTCGGCGCACAGGACCTCCGGATCGACACCAAGCCCGACCACACCCCGGTGACCGACGCCGACCGCGCGGTCGAGCGACGGGTCCGCGATCTGATCGCGCGGGCCCGGCCCGGCGACGCCGTGCACGGGGAGGAATTCGAGGACACCGGCATCGGTGACCGGCGGTGGATCATCGACCCGATCGACGGGACCAAGAACTTCTTGCGCGGGGTTCCGGTCTGGGCGACGCTCATCGCGCTGACCGTCGGCGACGAGGTCGACACCGCGATGGTCTCGGCGCCGGCGCTGGGCCGCCGGTGGTGGGCGGTGCGCGGCCACGGGGCCTTCGGTCGCGACGATCGCCTCGCACCCTCGCCCCGGCGGCTGACGGTGTCCACCATCGCTGGGCTCGGTGACGCCTCGGTGTCGTATTCGAGCCTGGGTGGGTGGCGGGACCGTGGGCGCCGCGACGGCTTCCTCAGGCTTCTCGAATCCACCTGGCGGCAACGCGCATTCGGCGACTTCTGGTCCTACATGATGGTCGCCGAAGGGCTCGTCGACATCGCGGCGGAACCCGATGTACCGCTCTACGATCTCGCCGCCGTCTCCCTGATCGTCACCGAGTCGGGGGGCACCTTCACCGACCTGGACGGCGCCCCCGGACCAGGGGGAGGCAGCGCCGTCGCGACCAACACCCTGCTGCACGCCGCCGTCCTCGACCAACTACGTCCCTGACGACCAGTCCCACCCCTCTCGAAGGAGCCCCACCATGACCTCCACAGCAGAACTTGTCGAGCCGACGAAGCGCCGTGCACACATCAAGCGGTCGACCAAGGAGACCTCGATCGACATCGAGCTCGATCTCGACGGCTCCGGCCGCGTCGATGTGCAGACCGGCGTCGGATTCTTCGACCACATGCTCGCCCAACTCGGCCGGCACGGCCTGTTCGACCTGGCGGTGCGCACCGACGGGGACCTCTGGATCGACACCCACCACACCGTCGAGGACACCGCGATCGCCCTCGGCAAGGCTTTCGACCAGGCCCTCGGTGACCGTCGTGGCGTGCGCCGGTTCGCGGACTGCGCCGTCCCGCTCGACGAGGCGCTGGCGCGGGTAGTGGTCGACCTGTCCGGCCGACCGTATCTCGAGTTCAGCCAGCCCGAGGGGCTCGCGTCGACGATCGGCGACTACGACACCACCCTCACCCAGCACGTGTGGGAGTCGTTCACCACCGCCGCGAAGATCTGCATGCACGTCGATGTCCTCCGCGGACGCAACGCCCATCACGTCGCCGAGGCGCAGTTCAAGGCCGTGGCCCGTGCCCTGCGTGTGGCGGTGAGCCACGATCCGCGCGAACCCGGCATCCCGTCGACCAAAGGCGTGCTCTGACACGGGGATCGACCGCGGGTCGCGCTTCCACCGACGGCGAGCGCGACCCGCTCGCCGTGGCTACCGGGGCGCCTGGTCGAACGGCACGGACCGGGACTCGTCGACCTCCTTCGGCAGGCCGAGCATGCGCTCGCCGATGATGTTTCGCTGGATCTGATCCGTTCCGCCGCCGATCGACGTGAAGTACGCGTCCAGCGCGAAGAAGTTCGCGAGCTCGGCGTCGGTCGGCTCCGGGTCCCGCCCGTCGAGCAGCGCGTCCGCCCCGACGATGTCGGTGCGCACCCGCGCGGTGGCGTGCAGCAGCCGCGACATCGCCAGCTTGCTCATCGACATCGCGGCGGGATCCGCGCTGCGCCCCTCGGCGGCGTACCGGATCTGGTTGAGGGCGATCGCGGCCCGGTCCGCGTACACGCCCGCCAGGCGGTCGACGGTGACCGGGTCGTCCAGCCGCCCGTGCCGACGCGCGAGATCGATGAGGTCGTCCGCGGTGCCGATGTACCGCAGCCCCTGCTTCGCGCGCGACCCGGCCGCCCGGCTGCCCATCACCGATCGCTCCAGGCCCAGCGCCGTCATGAGCACCCGCCAGCCGTCGCCGACCTCCCCCAGCCGCGCCGCGTCGTCGACGAACGCGTCGGTGAGGAACACCTCGTTGAAGTGCTGGTCGCCGGTGATCTGCACGATCGGCCGGACGTCCACGCCGGGCTGGTGCATGGGGAGCACGAAGAAGGTGATCCCCCGGTGCTTCGGGACTGTGGGGTCGGTCCGCGCCACGAGCAGCCCGAACTCGGCGGTGCGGGCGCCGGACGTCCACACCTTCTGGCCGTTCACGCGCCACCGCGGCGCAGCGACGTCCCCGTCGGCATCGGGCTCGCGGACGGCGGAGGTGCGCAGGCTCGCCAGGTCGGAACCCGCTCCCGGCTCGCTGTACAGCAGGCAGCCCTCGATCTCCCCGGTCAACACCCGCCGCAGGTACAGCTCACGGAGCTCGGCGGTGCCCATCGCGCGCAGGATCCGCGCGTGCAGGTTGCTCCGGTCGGCGCGCCCGGGCGCGCCGACCCGATCGAACTCCTCGCCGACCACCTCGGCGTCCTCCGCCGACAATCCGCGCCCGTATTCCTCCGGACCCCAGGTGGGCACCAGCCAGCCCGCGTCGAGCGCCGCACCGCGGAACGCCACCACATCGGCGCCCGGCCGCCAGTTCTCGCCGAGCCAGGCCCGTACCTCGTCGCGCACCGTCGTCACAGCTCCCGCCCTCCGATCATCGTGGTCATGTAGTCGGCCCGCAGCTCGGCGGGGGCGCCCAGGAGCAGCCGGTTGGAGTCGGCGCGACGTCGGTACAGGTGGGCCGCATACTCCGCGGTGAAGCCCACCCCGCCGTGCACCTGGATGTCGTCGGCCGCGACGGCGCTGTACTTCTCGGCGCAGTAGAACGCGGCGAGCGCGGCGTGCTGCGCGGCGTCGGGTGCGCCCTCGACGTGCGCCTCGATCGCGAGCCGCGCCACGGACAGCGCCAGCTCGGCGTCCACGTAGCGGTCGGCGAGGATGTGCTTGATCGCCTGGAAGCCGCCGATCGGGCGGCCGAACTGGATGCGCCCGCGGGCGTACTCGACGGCGTCCCGCAGCGCCGCCTGGGCCCCGCCCGCGCTGTCCGCGGCGAGGGCCAACCGCGCGGCGATCAGCGCCGAGCGGAACGTCTCGCGCGCGGTGTCCCCATCGGCGATGACGGGGACCCGCTCAACGTCGGCGACCACGTCGGCGAGGCCGCGGGTCAGGTCGAACGGCCCCCGTGCCGTCACGGTGAGGTCCGCCGCCCGAGCGAGCGCCACCGTGTGCGTGCCGACCAGCAGGAACACGTCGGCGACGTCACCGTCGAGCACGTTGCGGAACCGCCCGGGCGTCGACGCGGCGTACGCGACCGCGACGATCGAGTCGCCCGCGGCGATCGCCGCCAGCTGTTCGGCGGCGCCGGCCGCGCCGCCCGCAGCCAAGCCGGCCAGAAG
>NZ_BAABFR010000115.1:0-14618 GCF_039541155.1 Tsukamurella soli | reverse complement strand
CGACATGGCTACGATCCGACTTCGGCGAGCGTGCCGCGGTCGGCCGCCCCCGGCTCGTGCTGCGCCGCCTGCTGCACGACCGGCTGGCGATGGTCGGTGTGGCGATCCTCGTGGTGATGCTGGTCGCGGCGTTCGTCGTGCCGCACCTCTACCCCTACGACTACCAGCAGATCGACCCGGTCGAGCTGCTGCATCCGCCCAGTCCGCGCCACTGGTTCGGCACCAATGCGATCGGCCAGGACGTGTTCGCGCAGACCATGCGGGGGCTGCAGAAGTCACTGGTGATCGCATTTCTGGTCGCGTTGCTGTCGACCACGCTCGCCGCAGTGGTGGGGGCGACCGGAGGCTACCTGCTGGGCCTGACCGATCGCGTCCTCACCTGGGTCACGCAGGTGCTGCTGGTGGTGCCGTCGTTCGTGATCATCGCCATCTGCAGCCCGTGGTTCAAGGGCCGCAACTACCTGATCCTGGTCCTGCTGCTGGGGGCGTTCGGCTGGATGGTGACCTCGCGGATGGTGCGGGCGGTGACGCTGTCGCTGCGGCAGCGGGAGTTCGTGCGCGCCGCCCAGTTCATGGGCGCGTCGCGGCGCTCGGTGATCACGCGTCACATCCTGCCGAGCATGGCGTCGATCCTGGTCGTCGACGTGACGCTCAACGTCGGCGCGGCGATCGTCGGCGAGTCGACGCTGAGCTTCTTCGGCTTCGGCGTCCAACCGCCCGACATCTCGCTCGGCACGCTGATCGCGGCCGGCACCTCGTCGGCGCTGACGTACCCGTGGCTGTTCCTGTACTGCTGCGGCTCGCTGGTGCTGATCGTGCTGGCGACCAACCTGGTCGGGGACGGGCTGCGCGATGCGCTCGACCCGGGCAGCCGGAGCCGGCAGTCGTGACCACCCGACAGGAGGCCGACACCCCCGTACTGCGGGTGTCGGACCTGCACGTGACCTTCCCCTCCGAATCCGGGCCCGTCCCGGCCGTCCGCGGTGTGAGCTTCGAGGTGCGGCCCGGCGAGGTGCTGGCTGTTGTCGGCGAGTCCGGATCGGGGAAGTCGGTGTCGTCGCTCGCCGTCATGGGGCTGCTGCCCGACACCGCGCGCGTCCGGGGCTCGATCGAGCTTCGCGGGCGCGAGCTGCTCGGCCTCTCGGACCGGGAACTCTCGCGGGTGCGCGGCACCTCGGTGTCGATGGTGTTCCAGGACCCGCTCACCGCGCTCACGCCGATCTATCGCGTGGGCGACCAGATCGCCGAGGCGCTGCGCGTGCACGACCGCAGGCTCGACCGCCGGGCCGCCGCGGCGCGCGCCGTCGAACTGCTCGGTCTGGTGGGCATCCCGGAACCCGAGCGCCGGGCCCGTACGTTCCCGCACGAGCTGTCCGGGGGCATGCGGCAACGCGTCGTGATCGCGATGGCCATCGCGAACGACCCCGACCTGATCATCGCCGACGAGCCCACCACCGCCCTCGACGTCACCGTCCAGGCCCAGGTCCTCGACCTGCTCACCAAGGCGCGCGACATGACTGGCGCCGGTGTGATCCTGGTGACGCACGACCTGGGAGTCGTCGCGGGCGTCGCCGACCGGGCCGTCGTGATGTACGCCGGGCGGGCGGTAGAGACCGCACCCGTCGGGCCGCTGTTCGCCGAGCCCGCGATGCCGTACACACTGGGGCTGCTGGGGGCGGTCCCGCGGGTCGACGGGGATCGTCGACGGCTCGTGCCCATCGAAGGCGCGCCGCCGTCGCCCGCCGACCTGCCGCCGGGCTGCCCGTTCGCGCCGCGCTGCCCGATGGCGATCGACCAGTGCGCCGACGCCGAGCCCGAGCTGCTGCCCGTCCCCGACACCGTCGAACGCGACCACGCCGCCGCCTGCATACGTGCCGGGGAGGTGCGCCGACTGGCGCCGGAGGAGGCCTACGGGGTCCAGGACGCCGACGGTGTCGCCGAGCCGCCGGCCGGCGACGTGGTGCTGCGCGTCTCCGACCTCCATGTGACCTACCCGCTGTACAAGGGCGCGGTCCTGCGGCGGCGGGCCGGCGAGTTCGAGGCCGTGCGCGGCGTCGGCTTCGAGCTGCGGGCGGGCCGGACGATGGCCATCGTGGGTGAGTCCGGGTGCGGCAAGTCCACGACGCTCATGGAGATCCTCGGCTTCACCCGGCCCCGCCACGGCAGGATCGAGCTGTTCGGGACCGAGCCGTACGCACTCACCACCAGGGAGCAGCGGCGCCTGCGGGCCCGGATGCAGGTCGTGTTCCAGGACCCGATGGGCTCACTCGACCCGCGGCTGCCGGTCAGCGAGCTGATCGCCGAACCGTTGCGCGTGCACGGCGTGGGCGACAGCGAGCGGCGCGCCCGGGTTCGGGAACTGATGGAGCAGGTGGGACTGCGGCCCGAACACGCCGACCGGTTCCCGGCGCAGTTCTCGGGCGGGCAGCGTCAACGCATCGGCATCGCCCGCGCGCTCGCACTGCGCCCGGACATCCTGCTGCTCGACGAGCCCGTCTCCGCCCTCGATGTGTCGATCCAGGCGGGCGTGCTCAACCTACTGCAGGATCTGCAGGCAGAATTGGGACTCGCGTACCTGTTCGTCTCGCACGACCTGTCCGTGGTGAGGTATCTGGCCCACGACGTTTCGGTCATGCGCGCGGGCGAGTTCGTAGAGACTGGCACGACGGAGCAGGTGTTCGGCGCGCCGCAGGATCCGTACACGCGGGCGCTGCTCGCGGCGGTCCCGGTCCCGGACCCGGCGGTGGCGCGGCAACGCGTGGCACGCGCCGCCGAACTGGTGGACGCGGTGGAAGGCGTCGAGGCCCCGGCGATCGCGCCGGGCGAGGGTGAAGGAGAAGCGTGATGGGGAGATTCGGCATCCGACGGTGGCGCGCGCTGGTGGCCCCGCTGGCTGTGGCGGCCCTGGTCGGCGGGAGCGTCGCGGCCTGCAGCAGTGACACGCCCTCGACGGGGGCGGGGGCACCGGCGAGCTTCACGGCGCAGGCGGTGATCAACCCGCACCCGCTGTCCGACCTCAAGCAGGGCGGCAACATGAACTGGCCGATCAGCCAGTGGATCGCCAACTGGAACTACAACCAGATCCAGGGCACCAGCGTGGACATGTCGCAGATGGCGGAGGCGCTGCTGCCGAGGACGTTCACCGCGGCGCCCGACGGCACCCTCTCGCTGGACACCGACTACTTCACGTCGATCACGGAGCAGATGCAGGACGGCAAGCAGGTCGTCACCTACGACATCAACCCCAAGGCCACCTGGTCCACGGGCCGACCCATCGACTGGACCGACCTCGCGGCCCAGTGGAAGGCCCTGAACGGCTCGAACACGGCGTATCAGAACTCGTCGACCACCGGCTACGAGGACATCGCGTCCGTCACCCGTGGAGCGTCCGACAAACAGGCGATCGTCACCTACGCGCGTCCCTTCGGCGACTGGAAGGGCGAGTTCAGCGGCCTCGAGGCGCGCGAGGTCAACGCGACGCCCGACTCGTTCAACACCGGCTACGTCAGCAAGCCGGTGCCCACCGCCGGGCCCTTCCGGATCCGCACCGTCGATGCCGGCGCGAAGCGGGTCGTCGTCGAGCGCAACCCCGGGTGGTGGGGTGCCAGGCCGGTGCTCGACACCATCACCTACTTGGCGCTGGACTCGTCCGCGACCATCGGCGCGCTACAGAACGGCGAGATCGACTTCACCGACCTCGGCAGCAGCATCGACGCCTTCAAGGTCGCGCGTGGGCTGAAGAACGTGGACATCCGGCAGTCCGCCGGCTTCCAATGGCGGCACTTCGACTTCAACGGCGCGCCCGGCCGGATCACCGCCGACCCCGCCGTGCGGATCGCGATCATGCGGGCCATCAACCGCGACCTCATCGCCAGAGCGCTGCTCGGCCCGATCACCTCCGATCCGACCGTGCTCAACAACCACATCTACGTGGCGGGTGAGAAGGGGTACCAGGCGAACAACGGCGGCATCACCTTCGACCCGGACGCGGCGCGCAAGCAGCTCGACGCCGACGGCTGGAAGCTCGACGGGCAGTTCCGCAAGAAGAACGGCAAGCAGCTCGACGTGCACGTCACCATCCCCTCCGACACGGACAACGCCGCGCAGGAGTCGCAGCTGATCCAGCAGAACCTGAAGGACGTCGGTATCAACCTGATCATCGACACCGTGCCCAGCGACGATTTCCTGCCCAAATACATCAACCTGGGCAACTTCGACACCACGATCTTCACGTGGGAGGGAACCCTGTTCCCGGCGTCCTCGTCGCTGTCGATCTACCAGAAGATCCCGGGTCAGACGATGCAGAACTACGGGCAGATCGGCTCGGCTCAGATCAACGCGCTCGCGACCCAGGTGGAGGCCGAGCTCGACCCGGCCAAGCAGATCGAGCTCGCCAACCGCCTCGACGCCCTGGTCTGGCAGGAGGGCCACAGC
Source organism: Tsukamurella soli (assembly GCF_039541155.1). Lineage (NCBI taxonomy): Bacteria > Bacillati > Actinomycetota > Actinomycetes > Mycobacteriales > Tsukamurellaceae > Tsukamurella > Tsukamurella soli. The sequence goes on along the minus strand of NZ_BAABFR010000115.1, from coordinate 10,184 downwards.
CTTCCGCTCTACCAGCGGCCGTACAGCTACGCCACCAAGAAGAACCTCGTGAACTTCGGCGCAACCGGCTTCGGCGACATCGACGTCACCAAGATCGGCTGGCTCAAATAGGGCGGGCTGACGCAGGGCTGCGGTACCCGGCGGCGCTGACCGGCCTGGTCCTCGTCGAGTGCGTCGTGGTCGGCGCGCGTGCGGGGTCTGACGCCCGGGCCGTACTGGTGCTGCTGTTCCTGGTGGTGGCGGGGGTCGCCGTGTTCCGGCTCGGTCGGGCCGGGCTCGCCGGCCGCGCCGCACCGGGGCCGACGGCGACGCTCGCCCGCGTCCGGTCGGAGCACCGGGTCGTCTCGCATGGCTGGCTGGAGCTCACGCCCGACCCGTTCGCCCCCGACGGATCCCCGTCCGGCGCCGGGGCCCTCTGGCAGCCGGTGTACTTCCACCCCGGCCTGCTCGCGATCCGGACCGGCACCGTCGGCCGGGTCTCGCGGCGCGGCCGAGCCCACGCGGTCGTCACCTCCGACGGTGTCGTCGCCCTCCCGTGCGGCCGGGCGCGGCGCACCCCGCCGCCCGGGCGGCTGATCGACGCTCCGGCGTACTCGCCCGATGCCCTGGCCGAGCGGGCGGCCACCGTCGGCACCCTGCGGCGGCGGCTCGCGACGGACGCTCCGCTCGGGACGGCGGGGCTCGCGCCGGCGCTGATGTGGTGTGTGGCGTTCGGCAGCGGGGCCGCACTGCCCGGGTCGGCGATCGTGGGCCTGACCTGTGGGTTCTGGTACGCCGCGGTGATGGGCACGGACCCGGCATAGCGGACGGAGGCTAACCTGGACGACAGGTATCCGCGGAGCACAGGGAGCACACTCGTGGCATTGATCTGGATCGTCCTGATCGCGGCGGTACTGGTCGCCGCCGGGCTGAGTTGGCGGCGCGCCCGGGCCGGCGTCAACGGCACGCTCAACCCGCAGATCGGCCTCGAGCAGGGCACGCTGACGCTGACGGGGGTCTCGCCGCGGCCGCTCGACGGTGACAGGAACGGCGACGCGTTCGTCACGATGAGCGGCACCGTGGCCGGACCCTCCACGGCCCCTCGAGAGATCTACGGCAAGTTCGTGTGGAAGATGGCCGACACCTGGCCGGAGCCCGGAGATCAGTTGCCTGTGGTCTACAAGGTCGGCAAGGTCGACACCACCTGGAAGGTCGGCACGATGGACGTCGGCTCGGACGAGTTCGGCGGTCCGGGACAGTACTGACACGTCCCGGTGGTGGCCTGCCGTTCACGCCGCGCGGGTAGGGTTGCCGCCGTGCATCCAGACGTTTCCGCAGACATCGAGAGCCTCGACACCACGCTGCAGACCGTGGAGAAGGTTCTGGACCTCGACGAGTTGCGTCGGCGCGTGGACGAGCTGGAGCAGAAGGCCGCCGACCCCGAGCTGTGGAACGACCAGGCCAACGCCCAGCAGGTCACCAGCGAGCTGTCACACGCGCAGGCGCAGCTGCGCCGGGTCAGTGACCTGCGGCAACGCCTCGACGACCTGCCGATCATGTACGAGCTCGCCGAAGCCGAGGAGGGGCCGGCCGGCGAGTCCGCGCGCGCCGAGGCCGACGCCGATCGCACCCTGTTGCGTGTCGAGATCGAGGCCATGGAGGTCAAGACCATGCTCTCGGGGGAGTACGACCACCGGGACGCGCTGGTCAACATCCGCTCGGGTGCAGGCGGCGTGGACGCCGCCGACTGGGCCGAGATGCTGATGCGGATGTACATCCGGTGGGCCGAGAAGCACGGCTACGGGGTCGAGATCTACGACACCAGCTACGCCGAGGAGGCCGGGCTCAAGTCCGCCACCTTCGCCATCAAGACCGACTACGCCTACGGCACGCTGTCCGTCGAGATGGGCACCCACCGGCTGGTGCGGATCAGCCCGTTCGACAACCAGGGCAGACGCCAGACGTCGTTCGCCGAGGTCGAGGTGCTACCCGTGGTGGAGACCACCGACCACATCGACATCGACGAGAACGATGTCCGTGTGGACGTCTACCGCTCCTCCGGTCCCGGCGGCCAGTCGGTCAACACCACCGACTCGGCCGTGCGCCTGACCCACATCCCCACCGGCATCGTCGTCACCTGCCAGAACGAGAAGTCCCAGCTGCAGAACAAGGTCTCGGCGATGAAGGTGCTCTCGGCCAAGCTACTCGAGCGCAAGCGGCTGGAGGAGCGGGCCGAGATGGATGCGCTGAAGACCAACGAGGGCGCGTCCTGGGGTAATCAGATGCGCTCCTACGTGCTGCACCCGTACCAGATGGTCAAGGACCTGCGCACCGAGTACGAGGTCAACAACCCATCGGCGGTGCTCGACGGTGACCTGGACGGCTTCATCGAGGCGGGTATCCGGTGGCGGATGAACGGACACGATGCTGCTTAGCCGCCATGCCGGAGCTGCGCTGATCGCCGGCAAGGTCCTCCCCAGCTTCGACGGCTGGCGGGAGGTCATGGTCGATCACGTCCTGCCGATCGTGATGTGGATGATCGCGGCGGTGCTCCTGAACCGATTCGTCAACTGGTCGTCCGCGCGGGTGACGGCCCGGATCGACGCCCAGTTCGCGCACAGCGACTCGCTGGTGCGCACCGAGTCGGCAAAGCACCAGCACGCGCTCATCCAGGTGATCAGCTGGGTCGCGATCGCCGTGGTGTATCTGGTGGCCGCCTACAACGTGGTGCACGCGCTCGGGGTCCCGATCTCCGCGCTCGTGGCGCCCGCCACCGTCATCGGTGCCGCGGTGGGCTTCGGTGCCCAACGCGTGGTGCAGGACCTGCTCGCGGGGTTCTTCCTGATCACCGAGAAGCAGTACGGCTTCGGCGACGTCATCGAGCTGACCATCACCGCGAACGCCACGGCGAGCGGCACTGTGGAGGACGTGACGCTGCGCGTGACCAAGCTGCGCAACGCCGACGGCGAGGTGATCACGGTCCCCAACGGGCAGATCCTCAAGGCGACCAACCTGTCGAAGGACTGGGCGCGGGCCGTCATCGACATCCCGGTGCCCCTCGGCGTCGACATGGGCCGAGTCAACGAGTTGCTGCACCGGGTGGGTGAGCGCGCGTTCACGGACCCGCTGCTGTCCACCCTGCTGCTCGACGAGCCCACCCTCATGGGCGTCGAGTCGATCGACGTCGACCACGTCAACCTGCGGATGGTCGCGCGGACCCTGCCGGGCAAGCAGTTCGAGGTGGGGCGCAATCTGCGCGCACGGATCGTCCGGGCGTTGGCCACCCTCGGCATCGCCGTCGACGCGACCGCCCGCGACGGTGGCGACCCCACCACCGGTCCGGTGCCGACCCGATCGGAGGACAAGCGATGACCACGCCGACCGGGGGCGGGCAGTCCGGGAGCGATCCTCGGGACTCCCGATCCGGGGACGAACCCGCCCGGCCCGGGGGCGGACCGACCCGGCCCGGCGCGGGCAGGCGATCGCGCCCACCGCGGCCCCCGCGCCCGCCGTTCTGGGAGTTGCTGCCGCGCTACGTGCCGCATACTCGGCTACGCACCAGCACCGCGCTGCTGCTGATCGCCTTTCTGGTGTGCGCGTACGCCTACCTGCATTGGCGCCCCGAGGTCGTACTCGCTCCGACCCAGCCCGCGGCGACCACGGCGTACCAGGCGCCGATCCTGCCCACCTACACCAGCACCTGGCGCCCGACGGAGCGCCGGTCCGTGACTTCGGAGCCGCCGTCGGAGTCCAGCGACGTGTCCGAGTCCCCGGAGTCCGGTGTCATCGGCGAGTCGGAGTCGGCGGGGCCGTCGGGCGTGCGCGGCTCGGGGGCACGTGCTTCGACCGAGACCACGGGGCCGTCGACGGCCGGTTCGACAGACCGCACCGGGGGCCGGCAGTCCGGGGACCAGGACACGCAGACGCAGGACACCGATACGCAGGACGACGGTGGCCGGGACACGGGCGGCGTGACGACGGAGCCGGGCCGCTACGGCGACGGGGTCCCGCAGGCATTGGGCGGCGCCCCGACGACCTCGGTTCCACCGGCATAGGCGCCGCCCTGGCTACACTGGGCGACCGTGATCAGCGTCCAGAACGTCACCAAGAAGTACAAGTCCTCGGCCAGGCCGGCCCTGCAGGACCTGTCGCTGGAGATCGAGAAGGGCGAGTTCGTGTTCCTGATCGGCCCGTCCGGGTCAGGCAAGTCCACGTTCTTCCATCTGTTGATCCGGGAGGACCGGGCCACGTCCGGTGACATCCGGGTCGGCGACTTCCACGTGTCCAAGATCCCGGGCCGCCGGATCCCCGCCTTACGGCAGTCGATCGGGTGCGTCTTCCAGGACTTCCGGCTGCTGCAGCAGAAGTCGGTCGCCGACAACGTCGCGTTCGGCCTCGAGGTGATCGGCAAGTCGCAGGCGCAGATCCGCAAGACGGTGCCGGAGGTTCTCGACTACGTGGGGCTCGGCGGTAAGGCCGACCGCATGCCCGGCGAGCTGTCCGGCGGTGAGAAGCAGCGGGTCGCGATCGCGCGTGCGATCGCCAACCGCCCACTGGTCCTGCTCGCCGACGAGCCCACCGGCAACCTCGACCCCGACACCAGCTCCGAGATCGTGAGCGTCCTCGACCGCATCAACCGTGCCGGTACCACCGTCGTCATGGCCACCCACGACCGGCACATCGTCGATGCCATGCGCCGGCGCGTCGTCGAGTTCCGCCTGGGCGAGCTGGTCCGAGACGATGCCACCGGCGTCTACGGCCTGGGCCGGTAGACCACCGACATCCGCTCGGCCCGCCGTACCGGGTCGTAACCCCTTCCGAGGGCTCCCTTCCAGCTAAGGACTGATCACCGCTTATGCGCGCGAGTTTCATCACGAACGAGGTCGCCACCGGATTGCGGCGCAACGTCTCCATGACGATCGCCATGATCCTCACGACCGCCATCTCGCTGGCGCTGTTCGGTGGCGGTCTGCTGGTGGTGCGGATGGTCGACAAGAGCCAGGACATCTTCCTGCAGCGAGTCGAGGTCCAGGTGTTCCTCGACGACAAGCTGTCCGCGTCCGACCCCGACTGCCTCCAGTCGGAGTGCACGTCGCTGCGGGACTCGATCAAGGCGATGTCGGGAGTCGACCGCGTCGACTACATCTCCAAGGCCGATGCCTACCACGACGCCGTCACCAAGACCTTCGCGAACCAGCCCGAGCTCGCGTCCCTGGTCCGTCAGGGTGCGTTGCCCGCGTCGTTCAAGGTGCGGATCGGCGACCAGAGCAGGTTCTCGGCCGTCATCGACTCGATCAAAGGCAAGCCGGGGGTGGCGAGTGTGCTCGATCAGCGGGACCTGGTGAACCGCGTGTTCTCGGTGCTCGGCGGCGCCCGCGACGCCGCATTCGCGGTGGCCCTGATCCAGGCGGTCGCGGCGATCCTTCTGATCGCCAACACCGTGCAGGTCGCGGCGTACACCCGACGTACCGAGGTGACGATCATGCGGCTGGTCGGTGCCACCCGCTGGTACACGCAGCTGCCGTTCCTGCTGGAGGCGGTGGTCGCAGCGCTGGTCGGCGCGGTGCTCGCGATCGTCGGCCTGATCGCCGCGAAGGGCCTGTTCTTCGACCGTGCCCTCAAGGAGCTCTACGGCGTCAACATCCTCGCCAAGATCACGTCGGCCGACGTGCTGCTGGTGGCGCCGTGGCTGATCGTGGTCGGAGCGGTGTTCGCCGCCGTGACCGGGTACGTGACGCTGCGCTACTACGTGCGCGAGTAGGGCAGCGGCAGCTCCATCAGGCTGATCTCCATGCGGGGGAACGGCGCGGGAAGGACGGTGCGTCGCACCTCGCGGAAGCCGTAGCCGACGTAGAACCGGCGCAGCGCGTCGCTGTGGCTGACGAAGTCGAGACGCAGCCGGTCCAGGCCGCGTGCGACGGTGAGCTCGGCGACATGGTCGAGCAGGTCGCGGCCGCGGACCGGCGACCCGGGCGCCACCATCAGGCCGTGCACGTAGCCGGCGGGCGCGTCGCCACCCTGATCGCCCGGGCCCCAGAAGTCCGGATCGCACCAGACGACCCGCACCGTCGCGACCAGGCACCCGGCGGCGTCGCGTACGACATGCCACTCGCCGCGCGCGGCCTCGTCGGCGGCCAGCTGGACCGGGTATTCACCGGGGGTCCATTGCCGGATGCCGGTGTCCACCATCCATTGTGCGAGCCGATCACGCAGGTGGACGATGTCGGCGGCGTCGCACACGATCGCGGGGGAGGGATGCAGGGAGGCGGTCACGGAAACTCGATTCCCCCGGCTACGTGCGGGCTCGTAGGATGGTCGGGTTGCTCACCATCGAGACTAGAGAGGCCGAACCGGTGAAGGAGAAGGGGCGCAAGGCCATCGCGACCAATCGCAAGGCGCGCCACAACTACACGATCCTCGATACCTATGAGGCCGGGGTCGCGCTGGTCGGTACCGAGGTCAAGGCGCTGCGCGAGGGCAAGGCGTCGCTGGTGGACGCGTTCGCCACCATCGACGACGGTGAGGTGTGGCTGCGCGGCCTGCACATCCCGGAGTACGGCGGCGGTACCTGGACCAACCACGCCCCGCGCCGCACCCGCAAGCTCCTCCTGCACCGCCGCGAGATCGACTCGCTGGTGGGCAAGATCCGGGACGGCAACCAGACGCTCGTCCCGCTGTCGATGTACTTCAACGACGGCCGGGTGAAGGTCGAGCTCGCCCTCGCCAAGGGCAAGCAGGAGCACGACAAGCGCGCCGACATCGCCCGCCGGACCGCCGAGCGCGAGATCGTCCGGGAGATCGGCCGCCGGGTCAAGGGCATCCGCGGGTAGGTCACCGTCGTAGCCCGACGCGAGGCGACAGCTGGGGCTGGGAACCGGGTGTCGTAGCCGGTTCCCGGGCGCCTCGCCGGGTGTCCGCGTGGGCGGACAGTGGAGCGATAGGAATCACACAGCTGTCATTCATTTGGTCACGACTCGATAACATTGGTTGAAACTGCTGGTCAGCGCCTGGATCATAGTTTCTAGAGTTACTGGTGTGACTCGTGAGACGAATGATAGAGGAGTTCATCGTGCAGGATTCGCGGGTGTCAGCCATCGTCCGCAGGCTCGGTTCGGTCCTGCTGACCGTCCTCGCCAACATGACCGCCAGCAACGCCGGCGTGCGCGCCGCGCTGGTCTGAGCGGTCGCAGTGATCCGCCGGCGAGGCGGGGTGCGCAGCGACAGCGGTGCGCTCCGCCATCGCCGGGAGGCGTCCGCGGACGCCGGCGCCGGTGGGCGCGCCGGGGGCCGATGAATCCCCTGGCGGCCGCCGACGGGGCCCGTGTACCATGGGTGATCCGCCCATCCGGGCGGGCTCCGCTGAGGCGGGCGAACGAGGGGCTGATCGGTTTCGACTTCGTTTGTCGACGCGGGGGAAGCGTGCCGGTGCAGGCTGGAGACCACCGTATGAGCGTCGCAGCAACCAATTAAGCGCCGATTCCAATCAGCGCGACTTCGCTCTCGCTGCCTAAGTAGCAGAGCTGGTCCGTCAGCCCGGGGATGCCCTCGACCCGGATACTGGCGTCATCTAGAGGGACCCACCTCGGGGCTCGGTCGCGGAGCCTCGGGGGACATCAAACAGCGACTGGGATCGTCATCCCGGCTTGTCCGCGTGACCGGGAGATCCAAGTAGAGACGTAGCGGACTGCGCACGGAGAAGCCCCGCAGAGGTGACGGAGGACCCGGGTTCAATTCCCGGCAGCTCCACGAGAAGTCCCTGATCTGGAATGCCAGGTCAGGGACTTTTTCTTTGCCCCGCAGAGAGGCGACGGACCCGTTGGCCGCATTGTGGCCGCACGCTGTGCGGGCTGCGTCGAGTGCCGTGTCCATCTGTTCGGCGTCCACTGTCGGGATGTGCGCAATCGCGTAAGCCGGTTACGAGGTCTGTCTGTGTGCGCTGAACGCCTGGATCAGAGCTTCGGCCGGGTCGTCCTCGGAGAGTTCGTGCAGTTCGGCTCCGCTGGCGGCGCCCTCGGCGGCGCGCGGGAACATCGCCTGCTCGTACTCGGTGAGGGCGGTCTCGCTGTCGCCGGGATGCGCTGCGAGGGCCTTGCCGAGTTCGGCGCCGTCGTACATGGCGAGGTTGGCGCCTTCGCCGTTCGGTGCCGCGAGATGAGCGGCGTCGCCGATCAGCGTGATCCCTGGCACCCGGTCCCATCGGTGCCCGCCCGGAAGGGCGTAGATGGGGCGCAGGACCGGCGGGATGTCGCCATCGGTGATCAGCGCAGTCAACTCGGGAGCCCATCCGTCGAACTCTGCTGCGATTCGTGTGGTCGCTGCGGCGGTGTCGGTGAAATCGATCGCAGTGAACCAGTCGTGCGGTTTGGGGAGCACCACGTAGCTGTGGATGGTTCCGCCCTTCTCTCGCTGAGCCTGGATGCCCTTTCCGCCAGGCGCTGGCGCGGCCATCGAACCTGCGCCGACCGCCTGGGCGGTGGCGCGATGACGGGTGTCGGCGTCGAACAGGTAGGTCTCGACGTAGGTCATGCCGACGTACTTCGGTGTCGCGGGGGACAGCAGGGCGCGAACGCGCGACCACGCACCGTCTGCGCCGACCAGCAGGCTCGTGGTGACGGTGTTGCCGTTAGCGAACGAGACCTCGTGGCACCCCTCTCCGAGGGCCCTGACGCCGGTCACCTTGTGCCCCCACTCGACGGTGTCGACGGGGAGCGAGTCGAGCAGGATCTGCCGCAACTCGCCGCGTTGCACCTCCGGACGGGCGCCGGTGCCGTCGTCGAGCTGGTCGAACAGAACGGTCGCGTCCGGGGCGAGGATCCGCATGGCCTGATGGCCGTGGAGGATTATGCCGCGGAACTCGTCCGTCAGCGCGGCCGCAGCGAGTGCGATCTGGCCGTTGTAGTCGTGGATGTCGAGTATCCCGCCCTGGGTGCGTACTGCCGCGGAGGATTCCCCCTCGTAGACCGTGACGGGGATTCCGTGGACGTGCAGGACGCGGGCAAGCGTGAGGCCGCCGAGGCCCGCGCCGATGATCGTGACAGGGGTGTGCATTTCTGCTTCCTTTTCGGGTTGGTTCGGACGCGCGCCAGCGAGTCCTGGTGCGCGGTGGTGTGTGGGTGCGGACTACGCCGCGGACTCGTGGTTACGAGCCGGTGGGATGCGGCAGCTCAGCCGTGATCTTCGTGAGGAGGGTGTGAAGCAGGGCACGCTCGGCCTGATTCAGCGGGGCCAGGATCGCCTCGTCAGCGGCCGCCATGGCGGCATCGAGTCCGGTGATCAGCTGCGCGGCGACCGGCGTCGCATAGACGCGTTTGCTTCGTCCGTTGCCGCCCTCTGTGCGGCGCTCGACGAGGCCATTGCGTTCGAGTCCCTGTAGGAGACTCGAGACGTTCGCCGCGCTCGTGCGAGTCGTCTGAGCGATGTCGCGTTGGATCGCACCGGGATTGCGGACCAGGTAGGCGAGGACGAAGCTCTGCTCGAAGCTGATCTCGCGAGCCCGAGTCCAGTCTTCGCCGGCCTTCCGCTGAGCCCAGCCGATCCAGCGCATCAGCTCGAGGCTGTCGGTGAGTGTGCTCTGCGATAAGACCATGATCAATAAGCTAACAGTCAAATATAAAACAGTCAACCATTGAACTATGGTCGGGGCGGCTCGGAGAGAGACCGTGAGTACGGCAGGTTCCGTCCTCCACGCTGCGACTCGGGCTCACACCGAACTCCCAAGTCCTGTACGGGGAACGAGGTGGGATCCGGCGGACGATCGACCTCATGGATGACATCTCGGACCTGAACCTGTTCGCTGACGGTACGTACCGCGTGACGATCTCGCGCGGGAAGAAGTGGCGCAAGTCCAAGCGGCTCGCCGTGTCGGCGCGAGTCGACCCGCAGACCGGCGCCGTGTCGTTGTTCGTCGACAAGGACAAACTCGACGTCGTGCGCGCCTGACTGCGATCCACGGGCACGTGCCACGATGGGAGCCGTGGCAGCGACCGCAGAGCCCGACTACACCGCCCCGCAGTGGGACAGCAGCGCGCTGCTCGTGATCGACGTGCAGCACGATTTCGTGACCGGCCCGTCCGCCGTGGCGGGCACCGCCGATCGGATCCCGGCCCTCGCGCGACTCGTCGCCGCGTTCCGCGGAGCGCGACGTCCCATCGTGCACGTCGTCCGCATGTACGCGCCCGGCGGCAGCGACGTCGACGCGCCGCGCC
>NZ_BAABFR010000114.1:0-15467 GCF_039541155.1 Tsukamurella soli | reverse complement strand
TGGCCGGGGAGGCGATCATCACCCCCGCCGACAAGAAGCATCCGCCGACCATCCCGGTGACCGGTGCGGCGGTCACCATCGGTGTCGAACTGGGCTGCGCGGCCACCCCGCAGTCGCTGCAGATCAATGGCAACCTCAGCAACGCCGTGGAGGGCTCGGTCACGCCCTCTATCCAGGGCACCGGCACCGTGTCCGGTAACGGCTCCGGCGGCTCCACCGGCGGGCAGGGCGGCGGGTCCGGGAGCCTGTCGATCACCCCCGGGCTGTCCGCGACCGCCGCGGACACCGTCACCACCGGTGGGTCGTTGACCGGGGACATCGGCCCCGGCATGACCCGCGACTTCCCGATCGCCACCAAGCCGCTGTCCGGGCGGGACGGGTACGTCGTCGCTCGGGAGACCCGGGTGTCCGTCGACGGATGCCTCGGCGGAGCCCAGATCCGCTCCTACGCCACCGCCGCGATCAGCACTCCACTCGGCGAGAACTCCATCACCACCTACGGCCGCACCCTGTTCATCGACCGCGATCACCCCGGCGCACCCCCGAAGCTGAAGCCGGCGAAGTAGGCGGGCTCGGGGCGGCTGGTATGCGGCGTGAGCCGCAGTACGCAACGAGAAGTTCAGGCAGGGTGGTGCCCGGATCCGGGCTGCCAGCGCGTCATGGATGTGGGCCTGGCGATGGCCGCGGGCTGCCGGTCCGCGCTGGGATGGTGGCGGTGGTGCTGGCCGTGCCGGTTGGGGGCGGACAGTGGGGTGGACGGTGCGCCACCTCCGGGCCGAACCCCGCGACTGTGCCGTCTCGGCGGGGGTGGGGGCGGGGCCTCAGTCTGCTTACCCCACCGTTCCCCGAGCATCGTGGCGGTCGCCAGCTGCACCACGTCGCGCGCGGTGAAGGGGGCTGCCCGTTCCCGCTGGCTTGGGTCCGCGCCCTTGCAGGTCCGGCCTGCTACCGCGCCTTCGTCGCGATCAGGTGCGGCGGGCGTGATCCTCGCCCGTTCCTCTGTCAGTGCTCCCAGAGCTGCTGCGTGAACGACAGGTACACCTCGGTGGAGTCGAGGGTGAGGTTCGCGATGTGGCGTTGGCTGCCGTAGAAGCCCGGACGGTCGCCCCGGCGCATGAGTCGAACGCCAGCCGGTCAACCCCCACGGAGTTCAACCACTCGGCGAACAGGCTGGGCTGCAGGAACTCCTGCGCGAGCGGAACGCTGAGCGCCCCCTCGAAGGACTGCACATCCAGCCACGGTGTGATCGAGCCGTCGAAGGGATCGAGGACAGTCCGCAGCATCCCCGGTGTGGTCGGGCGTGCCCTCGACGGCGAGCTGGGTCGTGACGGCGAACTGCCGGGCCAGCCAGTCGAACGCGAACACCTCGGCGGTGAGTCCCCAGGTGCCGAACATTGCGGTGATGGTGGCCTGCGCCGGCAGCGCCGACTCCGCGTCGTGGAACCTGAGCAGGCCGCGGTCATCGAAACGTCCGCACAGTCCGCGGTCGGCGAATACACCGCCGACGAGCCCGGGTCGCCAGTCGGCACCTGACCGTGTCGGCGGATCGAACGCGAAGTCCATGTCGATGCTCCTGTCGCCGCCGCGGATGGCGTCCGCTGGCCAGGCCAGGTCACCGGTCCGGTGGACGGGTTCCGTCGACCATGGTGCGGGCCGAGCCCCGCGGCCGTGCCCTCGACCGGGGCGAGTGGCTACCCGTCGGGCTCACCGTCACCTGCGGGCATCCAAGCGCGCTGTCCGAGGTACCAGCGAAAGATCGGCGCCCCGCGCTCGATACGGGGCGTCATTAACTGGAGCCAGGTCAGGGCCCACGCCAACGGGGCTTCCGTCTCGGCGACGATCCAACCGCGACACGGAATGCCGTGCTCGTCCTTGATCTCCATCGGGCCGGGGACGTCTCGCAGGTTCCATGCGACGTACTTGCCAAGGACACAGACCACGTCGATCGGCGGCTGCGGCTGAACGCCGTGTTGTTGGCGCCCGGGGTGCACCTGAGCTGGGGGAATCGCGCTCAGCTTGTCGCGGAGAGTGGAGGGTGCGTAGTCGGAGTCGTACGCGATGACCACGTACATGGGCAGTCCGCTGGTGTGGAAGAAGTACTCGTTGCCGTGCTTGAGGCCATCTCGGCCGGGGAGGAACATCGGGCAGAGCTGCTTGAGCTGCGTGCCAGCGCGTATGCACGACTTGAGGTCCGAGTTCCCAAGGTTCGACTTCACCTCGCCCACCGCCGTTAACACCCTCGAGGAAGAAGTCGTCCGGCGTCTCGGGGTCATGCGAGGTGAACGGGTGGTCCGGATTCGTGATCACGATGTCGCTCTGCCTCGATACCCCGCCGAGAGAGTCGTGGATCACGCCATGACCGACCCTGAGGTTCGCCGGCAGATGTGCGCGAAGCGCCGCGCGAGCTGCCACCTCTCCACGGTCGCCGATAGTCGTCGGATGCGTTGTGCCAGCTCGCGCAAACGCCAGCTCGGCTTGCATCGCGGTCTCGCGAGCGATCAGGCGTTTCTCGATCCACGGCTGGACGAGGCGATTCAGCTCCAGTGGCTCATCTGGCATGGATCGGAGACTACGTCGACGGTGCCCTCGGCCAGGCAGGTACGGCTGTCTCGCCTCGTCACCGAGATCGGACTTCTGAGCGGTTCGGCCCACGCATCCAGCCGGGGGTTGGCGGCTTGCCCGGCCTCGTCAGGTGCCCGTGACGTTCTGCCGCCACGCCCAGCCGGTCGCGTGATCCCAGGTCAGCACCGAGTAGGAGTTACCCGTGAGCCACACGTGGGTCGCCGGGAAGTCGGCGGGCGGCTGGTAGGTCGGGGTCACGCCCGGCGAGGTGAGCAGAAGCGTGTCGAGGAGTTCATGGCCGGTGCCGTACAGGTCGACATAGACGACGAGGTGACGCTCGGTAGCTCCGGGGTGTGCGGCGAGTTTGACGAGTTTGCGTGAGATGCGCTCTTCGGCGAGGAACGTCGCAACTTGGTGATCGAGGACTTCCGCATCGAAGGTCACTGCGCGTGACACAGGCGGCTGTTGGATGCGCACCTCGCCGGGCCGCGACAGCGTCGAGTGGTCGGCCATGAGATCGACACCGTGGTCGATCAACCAGTCTGCGTCGGTCGTCCGCGCGTCTGGCGGGAGGTCGGCGACACGGTCGACACCGAGCGATTCGCAGAGTGCGATCACGTCGGGCACCCGTTGCTGTAGGACCCGCTGCTTCGTCTGTGAATCGCTCAGCCGGAGTAGCCACCCGATCGAGCTGCGTGAGGTCAGGGTCGGTCCAGGTGCATGCAGAATCGGAGACCATGCCGCTGCGTCTGGATCTCGGACAGTGGTGACCTCTACCGCGCCCTCCCCGTCAGGGCCGTCGAAGACGTAGTCGACTGCTGCCTGTCGTCCGTCACAGTCGTGCAGGTTGAGAGCGACGTCGTGGAGGCGCCCCACCATCTCCGCCAGAGCTTGCTCGTCGTCCCGCTGCGGCGTCACTCGATCAGGATCGCACGCCACCCCGGGCCGAACTCCGCGGCTGTGCCTCCTCGGCGGGGGTGGGGCAACGAGCTTCGCGGCGGGATAGAGCGACTGGGATAGCGATTCGGGGACTGACCGAGTCGCGGCCCGTACGCTGCCGAGGTGGCCGCACAGGCGCGAGCCGCGTTCGCCGATCCCGGAGGTAGATGGTGACCAACTCGAACTCGGGCACAGCAGCTGAACTGAAGAAGCAGATGGACGCTCTGCTGGCGCTCGCGGAGGGAAAGTTCGAGTACATCCGGACGCTGCAGGGTGACGTGCTGCAGAATCTCGACGACCTCACGCTGGTCGTCAACGCCCACGGTGCGGTGCTCGGCAAGGCGGTGTCCACAGGTGCAGCTGTGAGTGTCACTGTCCAAGAACTCGTCCGTGCACAGGAGTCCACCGTCGAAGCCCTGGGCACGGTCGGCCACGCGGTGCGACAGCTCGCTGAGCGCGTCGAGCGCCTTGAACACGAGTTGCGGCTGCGTCCGGGTGCGTCCTGACGCGCTGCCGCTCAGCGGCGCAGACCCCGCCCCGACTCGACGGTTGAATTCGCCATAGTAAATGTGTAGCACTGCGGTCGCCGGCACGAATGTCCGTTTCCACGCCGCGCATCAGCCCGGGTGATCCAGATCTGGGTCACCCGGTGATCCAGAAACAGGGTGTGACCTTGGGTGACCGAGATGACAGGGTGACCCAGATTCCGCCACCCTCGGTCTCGGTCACCCTCGGCGGGGTGCACGACCTGTCGGGGTCAGTACCTGAAATTAACTATAACAAACAAAAAAAAGGGGCTTCGTATAAGGAATTGGACACTGCTGCCTCCCCGCCGGGGTGCATCCCGCCGCGAGGGTGACAGGGACTGGGTCACCCTGTCACCTGGGTCACCCCAGGTCAGAGGGTATTTTCTCGGTCACCGGTGACCCAGATCTGGATCACCCGACGGGAAAGCCTCCGGAAACGGATGCTTCCACGGGCTCCTGCGGCGGCGGACGGTTCCAGTTCTAGGCCGTGATGCCGCCGGTCGTCGGCGCTGCGGTGAGCTGACCCGCTGCGGTGACCCGGTACTGCCTCGGGTCGTTGCCGGCGGCGGACACCGAGATCCGCTGCTCACGCACCAGCAGCTCGAACCCCGCTTGGATGTACCCGGAGTGCCGCGATCCGATCACCTTCGCCGCGGTGATCTGCGTAACGGTCGCGGTGCCGCCGAACCCCTTGGCGAGCTTCCCCCGGACGAGGACCCCCTCGCGAGGCCGGGTGAGCTTCCCGTAGACCGCCTCGGCGGCGGCGCGGACCGCGTCGGACACCGTCTGTTCGGTCGCGACCTTGCCGTGGGCCAGCTCCTTGCCCTTCTTCCTCCCGGTCTTCTTAGCCTGCTCGTCGTCGTATCGCTCGCTCTGCTCGACGCTCTCGGTGGCGGCCAGGACGGTGGCCTCGGCCAGCAGCTCGGCGGCCCGCCAGTGCACTGCCTTCGGCTGTTTGACTCCGTCCAGGAATGCCAGGAGAGCCGACGTCTTCATCGTCCGGACACCCTCGTGGCCCTCGGTCCGACTGGTCTCCAGGTCATGCAGCATGGCGGCGCGGGTGTGCCGGCTCCGATCGGCTGCCTTCTGGGCCGCTGCCTCCGCCCCGACGAGCGACCCCTCCGGCCAGAGCACCCACTCCGCGGGGTGATCCTCCGGCGGGTCCGCCTCAAGTACCGGGGTGGAAGTGCCGTCCTCGTTCTCGATCGTCTGCCCGGTGGGACGGAACCCGAACGGTAGCCCCACCGGCCGATCCCACGGCAGTCCGTTCGGCAGCAGCGGCGGCGCCGTCGTGCCGTAGAGCGGCCCGCGATCGCGCGGCGCCACCGAGCCGGCGAAGGCGCACGCGAACCGGGCGTCGAGACCACTGCCCGCCTGGGTCCAGATGCGCCCACAGAGCTGCGGCTGCGCCGCGATCTGCTGCGCGAAGCGCGCGCCATGCGGCGGCACCTGCGCATTGCGGGCAGCCTCGCTCGCCGTCTGGCCCACCGTGGTGTTCCCGAAGAACGTGGAGTTGGTGAACGAGACGTACTTGCTCGCATCGCGCGCGAGCTCGGCGTCGACGCTCTTCACCTCGTCTGTCTCGACGTACACACTGGTCGCGCAGATGATCTGCTCAGGCGGGCCGTTACGCTTGCCGACGGTCTTGCGCGCCGCCTTGACAATGCCTTCGGCGGTGCCCTGAGGAACGATGGCGATGCCCTCGGGAAGGGGAACGGCGGCCGCCGCTGCGGTCTGCGTGGTGGTCTTCGCCGTCGCCGGCGGACCGAACAGCAGCGCGTTGTAACTCAGGGACACGCCTCGCACCTTGTCGGTGGTCAGGCCGTTACGCGGCGCGATGACCACGCGTGCAGGGACTCGGGCGCTGACACGGGGGAGCACCGACTCGATGAACCCGAGCAGGTAGACCCCCTCGCTCTCCGCGAGGTTCGCCATCCGACCGAGCGCCGGCGTCATACCGATCCACAGCCCCGTCTCTGGGTCGCGGGTACCTCGCAGCGCCTCCTCGATCTGCCGATGACGCAGCCACATACCCGGGTCACCGTCCTCCCAGTCCTCCACCAGCTCGCCCTCGACCGCGTCGTCGACGGCGAGCGCATTCTCGGATGTCTCGGACGGCGGGGCCGCTTGGGGCACGTCAACGACCTCGGCGTCGACCACCTCCGCAGAAGCTGCCGGTGCAACCGGCTGGGCCGGAACCGGCTGCGGCGCGCCCACCACCGGCCCAGTCACCAGCGTCTCCGCCGCCTGCTGCATACCCGCCGCCGGGCCGCCCCGGAGCATCCGCGCCAGGCCCCGGCACGCCCCGGCCTCGCGCAGCCAGTACTCACGGTCGGCGGGCATCTGCACCCATCGCTTCGTCTTACGCGCGTGTGCGCCGTCGTCGAGCACCGCGAGGTGGGGCACCTCCGTGGGATCCGGCCCCTTGATCGCGCCGGCGCAGGCGGCGGGGTCCTCCGCGCGCTCCTCGGCGCGGTCGGCCAGAGCGTCCAAGTCGTCTGTGAAGGGCCTGAGCCCGCCGAACTCCACGCCCCACTCCCGGCCCAGTGCCACCTCGCCGTCGAGGTCCAGCCCGCGGAGCCGCGCAGCGAGGCGCAGGCGGTCCGTGTGCTCGCCGTCGAGCTGAAGCTGCGTCTGCATCGTGCCGGACCAGACGTGGACTCCGAACCCCCACGCGCAACCGTCGTGCAGCGTCGCGCCACGGTCGCCGGACTGGGGACCCCACTCGTACAGGTCGCATCCGCAGCTGTCCGCACCTCGCGCGATCATGCGCGGGTCGCCACCGATCACCTGGTCCCAGCCGATCTCGTCGATCTGGTGCTGTCGCTCGGTCCGCCCGTCGCCGTCGGCGTCGAGCACCCGCTCGCGCGCCGTCCTCGGGCCGAGCAGGCCCCGCAGCGCCTCCAGACCGGCCGGGCAGCCCTCGGCTCCGGCGTCAGCGACCCATGCACCCGCTCGGGGCAGCTCGGCGCCGGTGCCCCACTGGCCGGCCGGGTCGGGGAGGTACATCCGCCCGCCGGCCTCGTCCAGCCGCGTCGGGACGCCCACTATGAACCGGCGCCCGCCCAGCGCGTCGCCCTTCTCGCCGGTGGGTAGCCCGAACGGGCGGCTGTGTAGCGTGTCCGGGTCGAAGCCCTCCGGCGCGAGGGCGACGAAGTGGCCGCCGCCCGTCTTGCCCTGCGGGTGGTTGGGAACTTGCGCGTTCGCCGGGATCACGGTGCGCACCAGACCGGCGCGCCGGAACAGCTCGGCGGCTCCGGCGTTGTCGGCGTCGAAGCAGATCCAGCCGCTTTTCCCGAGGTTGATGCCGATGCCCCCGCCGCGCGCGAGCCAGCTGATTGCGTCGTCGCGGGTCATCGCGCGGGCATCGGGCCAGCCCTGGTTCACCGGCTTCTTGGTGCCCGGGCTCAGCGGCAGCAGGTGGGCTCCGAGCAGCATGTACAGGTCCACCCAAGGCTCGACTTCGACGCGGTCGCGGGCCCTCATCGGCGCCCCAGCTTGAGGCCGAACCGGCGCGCGTGGGCCTCGGCCTCAGGCACTGTGGCGTACGGGGAGACGGTGCTGGCGTACCGGTGCTGCGCGTCGGCGAGGCCCTCCGGGGTCATCGGCGCGGCCGGGTCGAGGTGCCACGACAGGCGCGGTGGGCGGGGCGGGTATGGCATGATCGGGAGGTCCTTCCAGCTCAGTGATGCGGGGTGGAGACATGAGGCCCGGCCCCCACAGCCGGGCTTCTCTCATGTCCGGGTGGCTTCAGAGTGTGATCGTGCTGTTGCGGTACTCCGCGATCCAGCAGCGCCGGATCCGGTAGCCGCGCGTCCCGGCGCGCATCGCGCGCAGGCGGCCGGCGCGGATGAGCCTGCGCACCGTCTCGGCGCAGACGTCGAGTTCAGCCGCGGCGCCTGGAACATCGAGCACGTCCATGCCTCCTCCTCTCTCTCTGTAGCTATCGGTAGTGCTCTGTCGCGTCCAGTAGTAGGCGTCCACTCCGGCCCTGTCAAGCGCGGCGCGTGGACGGCCGTCGGCGTGTCGCGACCTGAAACCCTCTGTGCCATTCTCTATTTCAGAGAATGGCACCGCCGTCTCATCGATCCGTCGCCCACGCGCATGTGAGTCGACGTTCTCGCCGTCCGACCGACCCTCGCGCCCCCGCCGCACCAGGCCGGCCGGCCGAGTCAGCCCGCCGACGCGGACCGCACGATCCGCAGCACGGTGCTGGCGGAGACCCCCGTCTCCGCTGCGATCGCGCGACTCGACGCCCCGTCTGCGGCGAGTGCGAGCACCCGCGCCCGCACCGCGTGACGCGGCGCTGCATCACCCGCATCACCCCCCGCGTCAGCTGCACCGTCCGCATCAGCCGCCCCGCCGTCCCCCACCGCCTGCACCGCGGGCATCGGGGCCGGGGTGGGATCTGCGCAGGTCGCGGGGGCTGATGCAGCGTGATGCGGCTGCATCAGGGGGTGCGTCACGGGCGGGGTGGGGACCGAGGACGGGGTCGGGGCGGGTTCGCTGGCGGGGGCGTCGACGGGAGACTGCGCCGCGGCGGTGATGCGGGGGTCGCCGCCTGCATCATCGGCTTGCGTCACGTCGGTCGGCCGCACCGCCAGCAGCATCGCGGAGGCGACCGCGATGGCGCAGTCCACGATGACGGGCAGGATGGCGGCGACCACGCGCGGGTAGGCGAGAGCCAGTGCGAGGTCGCGGATCGCGATGTACGAGGCGGCGAACGCCCCGAGTGCGAGCGCCGCGGCTCCCGTCACGGCAACGCGGTACACGGCGCGGCGCACTCCGGCATCTGCCGTGGCCGCGAGTCCGTGCGTGACGGCGAAGAGCATCCCGGGCGGGACCGCGGCCACCGCCACCGCGACGCCGCGGTGAGGCCCCGTCGCGATCAGCACGTGCGCGACGTTCAGCGCGATGCTTGTGGTCACGGACACGGCCAGCAGACCGCGCCAGTACGCCTGCGGACTCATGCCGCCCACCCCGTGCTCAGCAGGTCGCTCGCGCGCGCACTCACGCAGGGCCACGCTCGCGATCCAGGCGGCGAGCCCGGAGCTCGCGACGACGCCGAGCTGGTCAGCGGCGAGCGCAGCGAGGGGGTCCCCCATCAGCAACCGCCGGTAGACGCTGATCGGGTCGTCGCCTTCCTCGCCGACCCGCCACCGCACCTCCGCGATGACCCCGCAGTGCACCACCCCGGCCGCCCCGCGCTCGTGTTCCAGCGCCAGCTGTCGACCCGCCGCTCGGTGCGCCGCAGCGACCCGATCCGCCGCCGTCACGGGCTCCCGGAGCACCTCGGCAGCGGCCTCGATTCCCGCCGCTGCCACCGTGATCCGAGGCCACTCGGCGTGCACCCAGCGCCCGATGGCGCGGCGGTCCGCGAGCGACAGTTCGCGGTGCGCGACGGCGTACAACGGGTCGCCGGCCACGACGTGCAGCAGGGCGTCCGCGAGCCGGACGCCGGTGAGCGCTCGGGTGACTCCCGCCGCCGCGATCGCACCGGCGTATGCGGCCAGCGCCGTGGTGCTGTCGCTGCACTCGACGGCCAGTTCCTGCGCCGCCCGCGCGTGCGCCTCGACCTCGCTGATCGCGCTCATCCGGCAGCCTCCGCCAGCTGCGTGATCGCGGGCCACGCCATCCGCACCCACGCCCCCATCTCGGTGACGCGGCCCCCCAGCACCCGCCCCGCCAGCGCGCCTCGCCGCGCCGTTATCGCCTCTGCGAACGCCTGCATCTCAGGCACGCCGTGCGCGCCGAGATAGCGCGCCTCTGCCATCGCGGCCGCGATGGCTGCGTCCACCGAGTCGGCCGCATTCAGCGCCAGGATCAGCTGGGATGCGGCGCGCCCGTGACGGTGTGCGGCGCTGTGCATCTCGCACTCCCTGATGGTCTCCGTGGTCACGAGGCCATCTGATCCCGCCCCTGCCGGGATGGCTGCCGCGGCCGCGCGCCGGGCTGCGCGTGCGAGGGCCTGCGCCGGGATCACGCTGCACCTCCGCGACCGCTGTGTGCGGCCAGGTAGGCCGCGAGATCCGACGCCAGGATCACGGTCCGCGCACCGATTTTCACGCTCCGCAGCTGACCCGATCGAGTCAGCCTGTACACCGTCTTGTCGCTGACGTGCAGGTGGCCGGCCACCTGGTGCACAGAGTGCGCCCGCGGCACCTCCGGCACCGCCTCGGGCGCCGGTGCCATACCACCCCCGCGGCCGCACTCCGGGCACGCGCCGTGCCACCCGTTGATCTGGATCATCTTGTCCCTCCGCTGAGTTGGTACTTCGACACCTACAAGTCTCGAGCCACCCCACGACAACCCCGCCCGACGACACCTCCGCACCTGTCCGGCGCACACCCCCGCCCGTGTGATCCTCCCCACACCGACCCTGGACGGGGCAGGACGGCGCGGGACCGGGTGGGACCACAGGTCCAGACACGTTGGGGCGCAGCAGTTTCCGACTCTTGCACCGGACACGTGGTCGGTGCACGCTGTCGGCATGGCGATCAGGACCCCCAGAACCCGCGGTGACGAAACCGGGGATGATTCGCGGATATCACTCGCGCTCGGGCGGATCGGAGCCGCCGTGGCGGTCGCCGGCGTGCTCGCGGTGGGCGGGTGCGCGGCGCCCGCAGCAGCGGATCCGGCATCGCCGTGCGCGCTCCAGGCGGACGGGCGCTACGACGTCGCCGGGTGTGCGGCGTGGATGCAGCAGCAGGTGACGCCGACCACGACCACGACGACGCCGACGCGCGACACCGAGACCGCCACGCCGTGTGTCCGGGATGCACTGGGACGCCCCGTGATCGGGGACTGCGACGCCGAGACCGCCCCGGTGGAGACCACCACGACGGCACCGCCGGAGCCCACCGGGACGGGCCCGGCGGCCGGTCTCCACGACCTGCTGCATCTGCACGCGTGGCTCGCCTTGATCGTCGCCGCGATCCTGTTGGTGACCGGCTGGAACCGGCTGCCCACGCTGTCGAACCGACGCGGAACCACCGTCAGCACCGTGCGCGCCGAGGTGGCGGAATCCCGTCGTCGGATCACGGGCTGGAGCACCGTCGTCGCGGCCTTACCGGTCGCCGGATTCGGGCTGGAGGGACTCGGTTTCGCCGCCCTGGGCCTCCTGGTGGCCGTGCCGTGCTGGGTCGCGGCCGCACGCCGGAGCACCTACCTCAGCCACGCGGATGCGGGCCTGAACCTCGCACAACGGGAGTGGGCGCAGGCGTGCGACTCGGCCCGCGCCGCCGCCGCGCAGCAGGCCGCGCAGCAGGCCGCCCCGCACGACGATCTGGGTCTGGGACTCACGCCGGAGCCGGTCCGGGTGCAACTGCCGCCCGAGCCGCAGATCACGCTGGCGCAGGCGCACGCGCGGGGCGTCGGGCACGCCCAGACCGGCGGGTTCTCTGCGCCGACCGGGAGCGCGGCGGCTGCCCTGCTGGATCAGGCGGGGCGCACCGGCCCCGCGGCGCAGGGGCTGGATTCCGCTGTCCGGCAGCTGAAGCTCGGCTCGTGGAACGTCGACGGTGACACCCGCACCTGGACGCCGTGGATCACGCTTGCCGGGGTCACCTATGCGGCGGATGGGGATGCAGTGGTCCGCCTGGAGTTGCACCACGCCGGCGTGGACGAGGCATCGATCCAGCGGATGCTCCCGTCCCTGCTCCGCGCATGGCGCTGCCGGTCCGCGACGGTCGCCCGCGACACCGACTCGGGCCTCATCGAGGTCGCCGTGACGAACACGAAGCCGCCGGCCGAGACCCGTCACACCGCTACCGAGGAGTGGACCTGATGACCGACTATGTGAATCCCTTCGCCAGCTACGTCGAGCCCGCCACACCCGCCGAGCCGGCCGCCGAGACCCCCACCGACGCACCGGCATCCGAGCCGGACGCCGCCGCCGAGCAGGCCGCCCAGGCCGCGGAGTCCGAGCGCCGTGTCCAGCAGTGGATCGACGAGTACGTGGCGCTCGCGCCGGCTATCGCCGCCGCCCGGCCGCTGATGCCGACCGCCGAGACCCGCGTCGAGCTGACCGGTGTGGACCGCATCGTCGACGGGGTTCGGCGGGCACTCCGGAACAACGTCGGCACCACCGTCTCGGTGCTGCAGGACGCAGTGGTTGCCGACGTCCCGGTCGCGCCGGGAGTGGACCCGTACCGTCACGGGGCGTACCTCGCCGACTACCTCCTTAACCGCGGGAATGTGGGCCGCTTCGAGCATCATGTGCGGGCCCGAGACGGGCACATCGTCCTCGTCCGCCGGGGTGTCGCAGGGCCCGGTGTTGCGTGGGCCGCAGCGGGTGCCCGGGCCGCGAAGTTCTTCAACGACCCAGCCTATCGGGAGCAGGTTTTCGATACCTGTCGCATCCGCCAGACCCGCCGGACCGCGAAGGGGATGGAGGAGAAGCGCTTCCCTACCGTGCTGCAGTTCGGCGAGGACAGTCGGGGCGGCACGGTCACTCTGGCTCTCCCGGATGACTTCCCGGTCGCCCGGGTCGAGGCGGGTGAAACGGCGCTCCGCCAGGTACTCCGGCTGCCGGATCTGGTGGTGGACCGTGACCGCATGCGCCCGGTGATCCGACTCCGCAGCAGGGCCGTGACGCGCGACTTGCCGACGCTCGCGGTGCTCCGGCCCGAGATGCTGGTGCGTCCGCGGAGCATTGCGGCACGGCACGCCGCCAGCGGCGACTTCGCGTTGCCGATCGGTGTCCGTGTCGACGCCGATACCGGCGCCCCCGTGCCGATCCTTGCGAACCAGGCGGTCACCCCGCACCTCGGCGTGTTCGGCGGCAGCGGGGCCGGGAAAACCACCCTCCTGGCAACCATGGTGAAAGCGGCTGTGTTGCAGGGCGCCGAGGTGATCCTGTGGGACGCCAAGCTCGGCGTCGACATGCGGAACCTGGCCCTGGCGAACCTCCCGGGGGTGGTGCACTACGCGTCCGGCAGTGCCGCGGTCCTGCACCGCACCATCCTCATGGTGCGGCACGAGTTCGAGCGCCGACAGGCACTCGCCGGCCGTCTCGCCCACCGCGGCGTGCGGTACGTTCCCGCGCCCATGCTGGTCGTGATGGACGAGGCTCCTGCGTGGTTGAACGACCAGGTGAAGCGCGGCGGGGCGGCGAAGAGGGCGGCGGATCAGACCCTCGCGCACATCAGCTACATCGCGTCGCAGGCGAGAGAGATGCGTGTGTATCTCCTGACGGCGGGCCAGTTCTCGTACGTCAGCGCCTTCGCCGGCGAGTGGAAGACGAACACCCGGACGTTGGTGTTGTTGGGCCCGCCGAGTGAGATCAACCGGCAGTCGCTGTTCGTCGGTGAGCAGCGGCAGCAGGTGACCACGCTGGGGGCGACCATCTCCCCGCGGGACCGCGGCGTCGGGCTCGTGTGCGACCCGGATACCGGCTCGGTCGAGAGATTCCGCGGCTTCTACACCCCCGCCGGTGCGGCGCTGGATCACCTCGACGCGGAGGTGGCGAAGGCGCCGCGACTGCGCCGCTACGCGTACCGCCTGCCGCGCGGTTCCGAGCCCGGCGGCGACGGTACGTGGGCCGACTGGACACCCATCAGCGACCCGTCGAGCGACTCTCTACCAGTCCGCATCCTGGACCGTCCGGACGGCACTCCTGACCCCGCCGCTGTGCTGGACGACCCCACCTCTCCGGCCTACGCACCCGGGGCGAAGCCCATGCCGCAGGTGCACGACCACGCCACGAGTTACGACCAGAAGTGAGCCCCCACATGAGCTTCCGTCACCGTCCCACCCACTCGAACATCCAGGCCAGCCGCGAGTTGATTCCGGGCAGTGCGCGTGCCCTGATGCGGGCGATCGGCGGCGCGACCGAGGCGCTCAACAAGCTCGCCGTGGCTGAGCAGGGCGATCCCACCGCAGTGGTCGCCGCCGTCGCCGCGTGGAAGCGTGCGGCGGCTGAGATCGACGCCCGCGTAGACGACCTTCTCAGCCTCGCCATCCTCGGCGGCGCGGCGGTCAGCACCACAGCGCGCGCCACGGGGCAGCGACCCGAGACTCTCGCCACTCGGCTCGCCGCGTCGCCCGTCGCGCAGCTGCGCGGGTTGGATCTGGTCCGAGTCGGCGACGAGTGGGTCGTGGACACGTCGGCGGCGACCCCGTGACCGGCGTGTCCGTACCGCGCCTCCTCGCTCGACCGGCCCGGACGTTGCGGAGAAACGGGGTCGGCGTCCTGACCAGCGGGTTTGCTCTGGCGCGGCGCCGTGAGATGTGCACCGGGCGGTGGAAGCGGCCCGTCAGGCATGCACGGGGCACAGGGCCAGACGCGCACCGGGCACGGATGGTGCACGTGCGCCGGACATATGAGAGGAGGGCTTGAGCATGGGTAGGAGGAAGGCACCGACCGAGGTGTCGCGTCGGACCGCCCGCGAGGAACTGCCGGCCGCAGTGCTGCGTGTGCTCGTCACGACGCGCGACGCCGTGAAGCCGCTGAGCAACGTGTACTTGGCCCAGCAGCAGGGGCAGAGCGCGCATCCGCTCCAGGTCGCAGACGCACTCGGAGACTGGCACCGCGCCCAGGCCGAAGTCCGCCGCGCGGAGCACCTGTTGCTCGGCTGGCTCATGCAGTCCGGCCAGTTCACGGTGACGTCGTTGGCGCGCCGGAGTGGGTACGCGCCGGCCACCATGAACCGCCGGCTGAGCGGCACCGCCGCGGACCACCTCGGCCGCGACCTCACGCGTAGGGACGACGGCCAGCTGTGGGTGAGCGACCGATGATCCGGTCCGCGCTACAGACCCGTGCTACAGCCGCTACGGCCAACTCCGCGGAACGGCCTGTGGAAGCCCCCACAGCGGGGGTCAGAAACTCGCTGACCAGCGGAAACCCTATTCAGCACATGTGTATTCGACGGGTGTGGATCCCACAGCCAGCGCTACAGGGAGCGCTACAGCCTGTGCTACAGGGGCCGCTACAGCCGGTGCCACAGGCCGCGCTACGAGAGCCCCGGGGTCCACCGCTGACCCGTACCCGCGCCGCGCACTGCTCCTCATCTACCGACCACGTAGGAGTACCCGGACCGACACCCGTCGCCCGGAATCCTCACCCCCCAGGAGCAAGAACCATGTCCCGTATCCATCCCCAGACCATCGCCCGTCACCTCGCGGTGGGCGTCGCCACCGGCGCGCTGCCGACCGACATCGCGGACGACGCCGAGAACGTCGTCACGATGGTCGACGCCGGAGCACCCCGCCGCCGTGTCGACGGCGCGGTCCAGGCCCTCGTAAGCGCCGCCTGGATCAGGGCAGGCCGGGAGACCGCCAGCGCGTCCAAGCCCAAGGAGATCCGCGCCGCGATCACCCGCCTCCAGGGAGTCGCTGAGCTGGAGAAGCAGCTCGGCCTCGCGCCGGTCGCCGCCGAGCCCGCCGAGCAGCCCGTCCCGGAGCCCGCCACCGCCCCCGAGCCGCCCGCCGACCCGGTCG
>NZ_BAABFR010000113.1:0-15473 GCF_039541155.1 Tsukamurella soli | reverse complement strand
GGGCGAGCCCGGTGACCCGGGTGTGCCCGCCGCGCCGGCGCCACACCGACGTGGGGTCGATCGGCAGCGGCAGGGGGAGTGGCGGGATGCTCGGCGGGGTGTCCGCGAGGTGGCGGCGCAGCACCTCGTGCTGCGAGCGACCCGCCTGCATGTCGACCAGGTCACCCACGCCGAACCCGCCGGCGAGCATCGTGACCAGTTCGGCGCCCGCGGAGGTGCCCTGCAGGATGGTCGCCTCGCGTGGATCCCAGCCCGACCGCTCCGCCAGGGCGGCGAGTGCGGCCACCGTCCACGCGCCGCCGATGGTGCCGCCGCACCCGATGACCAGGGCGCGGCGCGTCACCGTCGAACCTCCGGCACGTGCGCCAGTGCCTGCCGCCGGACGCGGTCCGCGTACCCGCGGCGGGCGTCGGCGTCCAGCGCCAGGGCGCGGCGGTCGCGGATCAGCCTGCGGGCGATCCGCTCGATCGGTTCGGGCACGAACGCCTCGACCAGAGTCCATGCGGGGGCGACCCAGCCGGGTACGGACGTCCGCGCCGCTCGGGTGCGGAGTGTCCCGATGATCGCCCGGGCGACGTCCTCCGGGTCGACCGTAGGCAGCGCGCCACCGAGCTGCGCGCCGCTTGACAGCTCGGTGCGCACCGCCGAGGGCAACACGGCGCAGACGGCGACGCCGGTCCCGTCGTACTCGCGTCGCGCCGCCAACGACGCGCCGAGCGCCGCGTACTTGCTCGCGTTGTAGGTCACCATGCCGGGCAGCGGGATCATCCCGGCCATCGATGCGACGTTGACGATGTGCCCGCGCCCGCGGGCGACCATCGCAGGCAGGACGGCCTGCATGCCGTTCAGCATGCCCCGCACGTTGACGTCCAGGGTCAGGTCGCGGGTGGCCTCGTCCTCGGCGTCGAACGCCCCCAGCGGCATCACGCCGGCGTTGTTGACCAGCACGTCGACCGGGCCGGATTCGGCGGAGACACGGGCGAGGAAGTCGGCCCAGGAGGCGCGGTCGGTGACGTCGAGCCGCCCCGCGTGCGCATTCGGCAGCGTCCGGGCGGTCGCCTCGGCGACGTCGGTGTCCACGTCGCCGATCCACACCGTCGCGCCCCGTGCCGCGAATGCCGTAGCGGTCGCGGCGCCGATGCCGCGTGCCCCGCCCGTCACGACGACCGTGCCCGGCGGCTCCGTCGGCGTGGGGTCGTGCGTGAAGATCCGCAATGGGTCCACCCTCTCTCAGATTTGGATACCGACAGTATTTGAATTCTCGTGGTATGTAAATACCGTTCGGGCGTATCATCTGCGGGTGCCCCGCCTGACTCGTGCCGAACAGCGTGCGCGCACCCGGCGGGACCTGTTGGACGCCGCGCGCGAAAGGTTCCTCGCGGTCGGCTACGGCGCCGCGAGCCTCGACGACATCGCGGATCTGGCCGGATATTCCAAGGGCGCGGTCTACTCCAACTTCACCGACAAGCAGACGCTGTGTCGCGCGGTGTTGGACGAGATCCACCGCGACAAGATCGGTGAGGTCGCGGATCTCACGATCGGCGGTGCCGACCTCGAGGCCCGCGTGCAGGCGGCGGCCGAGTGGCTCGAGCGGACCGTCGGCGACGTGGGATGGACGATGCTCGAGTTGGAGTTCGTGACCCTGTCCCGCAACGACCCCGCGTTGACCAGCGTGATCACGGAGTTGCGCAACGATGCCCGCGGGGCGGTCGTCGACCTGCTGCGCAGCATCCGGACGCCGTCCGAGGGCACCGGCGTGGACGAGTCCGCGCTCGGCCAGATCGCAGACCTGTTGCTCAGTGCGGGGATCGGCCTGGGGATCCAGCGCGCCGTCGACCCGACGATCTCGGTCGAACCGATGGTCGGCGCGTTGCGGACCGCGCTTGCGCTGTTGTGACGGATCCTGCGCGGGATCCGTTCAGGCGGTGGTGATCTCGGCGCCGAACAGGGTGCGTGCCACGGCCAGTGCGGCGTCGACGGTGTCGAATCCGCGCGGCACCGCCACGGCCTCGTAGGCGGCGACCGCCTCCCGTAGTGGCCGACTGGACGACAGGGCGCCTGTGATGCGTTCCGCGAGGTCGGCGGCATCGCGGAGTGCCGTGTTCGCGCCGACGCCGCCGGTGGGCGGCATCGCGTGTATCGCGTCGCCGATGAGCGTGACGGGGCCGCTGGGCCAGGCGTCGACGCGGCGGGCGGCCCGCAGCGCGATCGGGAGGTACGACGACGCATCCGACCGGTCGAAGATCTCCTGGATCGTGGCGTGCATGCCCGCCACGCCGTCGACGGCGAGGCGGCGCAGTCGCGCGGGCGCAGCGGCGAACAGTTCCTCGTCGGTGACGCCGAGTCGGGCGGGCGTCGCGACGAATGTGGTCATCAGGTAGTCCATCGCGCCGTCGACGGGCGAGCGGAACTGCACGGGCGCGAGTCCGACGCCGCCCACGACCCAGCTGAAGCCGCGCAACACGACCGGCGGAACGAGCACGACGGTCGCGCGCGTGAGCGGCATCCGACCGTAGATGCAGCGCAGGCCGAGGTCGTCGACGACCGCGTGGGGTAGCAGGGTACGCCGGACGGCGGAGCCGACACCGTCGGCGCCTACCAGGAGATCCGCGGTCGTGCTCCCGGTGGTGGTCTGCACGTGGACGCGGTCGCCGGCGACCTCGAAGCCGGTGACCGTGGAGCCGAAGCGGACCACCCGGCCCAGGTTCGTGAGCAGACCCGCGCGCAGCGTGTTGCGGTCGACGTTGCTGATCTCGGTGGCGGGCAGGTCGGGAAACTCCTGGGTCATCACCTCGACCAGCTGATCGGTGAACCCGGTGACGCGGTCGCCGTTGATGCCGCTGGTGGCGCGGACCCGGTCGAGCACCGCGACCGGTAGGCAGCGGCGCAGGGCGTCGTTGCCGTCCGCGTCGATGTGCAGGCGGTAGCCCTGCCCGCGGGTCTGTGGCGAGCGATCACGCTCGAGCACGGTGACGTCTATCTCGGCGTGGTGCAGCGCCTGCGCAAGGGCGAGACCGCCGATGCCGGCGCCGTCGATGACGATGGTGGGACGTGTAGCCATGACGACTCCGATCGCGGGACGAGCCCAGTGTCAAACGAATATAGGAATCTGTCAATCATTTGATTGATTGATTGCCGGAATCGGCGCCTGCGGGCTTCGTATACTGCACAGATGCCCCCGTCCACGCCCCGCCGATCGCCTGCGCCGCAGGACCGGCAACGCGATGCCGAGCGGACCCGCGCCCGCATCCTCGAAGCCGCGTCCGCCGAGTTCGCGGCGCACGGCTACGCGGGGGCGCGGGTGTCGGCGATCGCCGCCCGTGCGGGCGTGAACCAGCAGTTGATCTCCTATTACTTCGACGGGAAGGAGGGCGTGTACCTCGCCGTCTCCCGGCGATGGTGGGAGCGCCGGGCCGAGCTGATCCCCCCGGGCACCCCGCTGCCCGAGCAGGCGCGCCGCTATGTGCTGGAGGCGGTGCACGATCCCGACGGGCCGCGGCTGCTGGCGTGGAACGGCCTACAGTACGACGGTGCCGGGACGGGCCCCGATGCCCAGCATCGCTCCGACGAGCTGCGGATCGGCGTCGACGAGCTGCGCCGATCGCAGGCCGACGGCGACCTTCCTGCCGACGTCGATCCCGAGATCCTGCTGGTGATCCTGATGGCCGCGGCCATGGCGCCCACCACGCTGCCGCACGTGATCGCAGGCCTGACCGGCGAGGATCCGCGGTCGCCGCAGTTCGTGGAGCGGTTCGCCGACCAGCTGGCGACGTTCGTGGGCGGGCTGGCGAAGCGTGGCCCCGCGGGCCCCGCGAGCTGAGCGCCGACAGGCGTCGATGCGACAGCCCGCCTGCGCGACCGTGCCCGCGTGTCGTAGGTGCGTGGCACAGTCGTCGGCGTGGGGAGCATGACGGATTGGCGGGGGTGTCTCGACGGGGTCGCGCGGGGTGCGGCGCGGCTGACGCTCAGTGCCGTCGTGCGTGCGACCGATTCGGGGGCGGGGGCGTTCCTGGCGGTCGCATCCACCGCTGGGTACCGGCTGACGCCGTGCGTGGCCCACGGATCCCTGGACATCCCGGGTGAGGTCGAGATCTCCGACGATCTCGTGCACGTCGGCGACGACGACAACGCCCGGCGGATCCCGACCCTATTGGTGCTGTGGGACTGGTGTATGGGCACGGACCCGCAGTGGGTGTACGCACTCGATGGACGGTGGTCGGTCTTCGGCTTCGATCACGGACTCTGGTTCACGGGTGAATCTGGTTGGGACGCAGGGCTTCTCTCGAGAGTTGTCAGGCTTCCCTGGAACTATCCCGTGCCTGGGCTCCTCGAGCGGTGCAGCGGCGGTGCCGCACTCGAGGTGTCGGCCCGGATCGAGTCGGTCGGCCGCGCGGATATGTCGGCAGATTCAGCGGTGATCGGAGGTGGGATGCAGACAGCGGGGCGGTACCGCTACTGGGTGCTGCGTTTCGTGCCTGACACTGCGCGCGGGGAGTTCGTCAATGTCGGGGTCGTCGCAGGATCGGACGACCGGCAGGATTGGGCGATCCGCACGGTCGATTCGTTCGCACACGCATCGCGGCTCGGCGGCCATCCGGAGCTGTTCCTGCCGTGGATCACCGACTTCGTCGACAGGATCCGACGGACCGGCGAGTTCGAAGAAGACACCACCGCGCGGTCCGCCTGGCTCGACGAACAGCGAACGCGGCTGAACAACTCGATGCAGCTGTCCGCGTCCGCGCCCGTGGGGGGCGGCTTCGGCCGTCGAGGCTGTGGACATGATGTTCGACCTGTTCGTGGTCGACGAAGCCGTTCCCCCGGGCGACGTCGCGCGGGCGATCGAGCGGCTGCGCGCGCTCTACTCGGAGTCCCCGCGCGTCGGTGCGCACCAGCTGTGGCGGCCGGAGGTGCTACGGGTCGGGCTGCAGACGGCGCCAGTGGACCTCGCCGTGGTCTCGGGTCAGGTCGCGCAGATCGTCGCGGTGGTCCCGTTCGACCGGGAACCGGTGACGGACACCCGGGCCGCTGTCGCCGCGTGGTCGCTCGCGGTCGCGCGGCTGCGGCGCATCGGCGGACTGCTCGAACAGCCCGGCCGCGCCGAGCCCGCGCCGGTCGCGCGGGACGTCCCGGTCGGGGTCCTCGTCCTGCCGCCGCGCACGGACGCCCAGCGCGATGCGTGCGCCGTCGCCGATCAGCTGTGGGGCGAGGTCGACGCGGACGTCGTCGGGCCCGGGCAGATGCATCGGCTGGTCGAACTGGCCGAGCGTCGGCTCGTCGCCGCCTGACTCACGGCCAGCGGGCGCACACCGCGAGCAGCCGCTCGCGGATCGGCGCGGCGCGTTGCGCGAGCGCGGCCTGCGCCCGCACATACTCGGCGCGTCCGGTGGATGTCTCGATCCGCACCGGTGCGAAGCCGTGGTCCGCGAGGTCGTACGGGCTCGCCCGCATGTCGAGCTCGCGGGCGTCGCGGGCCAGTTCGAACGCGTCCGCGACCAGCTCCGACGGCGCGCCCGGGGACAGCTTGAACGCCCACTTGTACAGGTCCATGCCTGCGTGCAGGCAGCCCGGTTGCTCGCGCTCGACCTGTGACTCGCGGGTCAGTTCGATCGTGTTGCGGGGTGCGGCGTCCGGGGTGAAGAACCGGTACGCGTCGTAGTGCGTGCACCGCAGGGCGGCGGCCTCGACCACCGCGTCGGCACCGTCGGCCCCGAGCCGCAGCGGGACCGGGTGGCGCACGTCCGGCGCGCGGTAGACCATCGCCCACTCGTGCAGGCCGAAGCAGCCGAGCGCGGCGGGCCGGCCAGCCGTCGCGGCGAGGAGCCGGGCGATGTGCTCGGCCGCATCGCGTCGCCGGGCGACGAACCGCGGGTCGACGGTGACGCGGCGGCCGTCGGCGAGGTAGCCGCGGGCCGAGCCGTACTCGGCGACGGCGGCGTCACCGTCGAGCGCGATCCCGAGGCCCGGGTGCCAGCGCAGGAGCTGCGCGGGCCGCAGGTTGTAGTAGGTGAACAGGAAGTCCCACACGGGGTGGCGCTCGCCGCGTCGGGTCCGCGCGATGTGTGCGTCGACGAACGGTGCGAGCCGCGTCCGGTGCGCCGCCGCTCGCGCGGTCCATTCGGACTCCGTGAGGACGGTGTCGACGGCGAGCGGGCCGGCGCTCACTGCCGATGTGTCCCGTCTCGGACGGTGCCGACGAACTCCTCCACCAGATCCTCGAGTGCGACGATGCCGACGGTGCGGCCGTGCTCGTCGGCGACCGCCGAGAGATGGCTGCCGTGCCGGCGCATGAACGCGGTCGCGTGGTCCAGCGACATCGCCCCGTCGATCACGGGCAGCGGCCGGATCCGGGTCGCACCGATCACCGTATCGGGACCCACCTCGGCGTCCATGATCTCCGGGAGCACGTCCTTGACGTGGAGGTATCCGGTGAACGCCCCACTCGACCCGCGCACGGGGTAGCGGGAGAAGCCGGTGTCGGCGACCGCCGACTCGATGGCCCCGAGCGTGGGCCCCACGGCACCGTCGGGTCCGGCCACGGACTGCAGGCCACGGATCTTCTGCAGTGGGATGGCGACGTCGGCGACGGTGCGGCGGATGGTCAGCAGTGCGCGGGTGAGTCGGGTCTGCTCCTCGGCGTCGAGCAGGCCCTGCCCCGCCGACTCGTCGATCAGCGCGGACAGCTCGCGAGTGGAGACGGTGCTGTCGAGCTCGTCCTTGGGTTCGACGCGCAGCATCCACAGCACCAGCGTCGCGAGCCCGTTGTACAGCGCGATCAGGGGCCGGGCGACGCGGCACCACGCCAGGTGCACCGGGACCAGCAGCATCGCCGCACGTTCGGGCCCCGCCAGTGCGATGTTCTTCGGCACCATCTCACCCAGCAGGATGTGCAGCACCGCGACCAGGCCGAGGGACACTGCGAACGCGATCGGGTGCAGCAGGGCGTGCGGCACGTGTGCGAGATGCAGGGGGTGCTCGAGCAGGTGCGCTATCGCCGGCTCGCCGACCTCACCGAGCAGCAGCGAGGCGATGGTGATACCGAGCTGGCAGCCGGCGAGCATCAGAGACAGCTGCTCGGACGCCTGCATCACCGTCTTCGCCCCGCGTTTGCCCTGCTCGTACAGGGCTTCGAGCCGGTCCTTGCGGGCGGAGATCAGTGAGAACTCGGCGGCGACGAAGAACGCGTTGAGCGCCAGCAGGATCACGGTCAGCAGCACGGCGAGGAGATTGCCGGTCATGAGGCCGCCCCGTCCGCCGTCGGCGTGTCCCCGGTGTTCTCCGTGCCGGGCCGATCGTCGCGCGCATCGTTGCCCAGCTCGACGAGGTCGACGCGCCGGCCGTCCATGCGCGCGACCCGCGCGATCCAGGTGCTGGGGTGGTCGTCGTCGACCTCGAGCACGCGCCGCGGCAGCTCGACCACGTCGCCGACCACCGGGATGCGGCCGAGCAGGAACATCACCAGGCCGCCGAGCGTGTCGTAGTCGCCCTCCGGCGCGTCGTAGCCGGTGGCGGTGTCCAGCTCGTCCAGCCGCAGCAGCCCCGAGCAGAGGAAGCCGCTGTCGGTGCGCTGCACGTCGGCGTCCTCGTCGTCGTGCTCGTCGCGGACGTCGCCGACGATCTCCTCGATGAGGTCCTCGACCGTGACGATGCCAGCCGACCCACCGTACTCGTCCACGACGAGCGCCACCTGCAGGCCGTTCGCCCGCAGCTGGGTCATCAGCGAGTCACCGTCGAGCGACGCGGGGACTACGGGTGCGGCTTCGCACAGGGTGTGGACCGTCGTGTGCGCCCGGTCGGACGCCGGCACCGTCAGCGCCTGCTTGACGTGCACGAAGCCCTTGGTGTCGTCGAGGTCACCGTCGACCACGGGGAAGCGCGAGTAGCCGGTCTCGATGGACAGCGCGATCAGGGAGTCGACGGTGTCGTCGAGCTCGAGGGTGCGGACCTTCTGCCGCGGCGTCATGATGTCCTCCGCGCTCCGCGAGCCGAAGCTCAGCGAGCGGCCCACCAGCTCGGCGGTGGTGGCATCGATCGAGCCGTGCGCCGCCGAGTTGCGTACCAGCGCCTCGAGCTCCTGCGCGGACCGCGCCGAGCTGAGCTCCTCGGCGGGCTCGATTCCGAGGCGGCGGACCAGTGCATTCGCCGAGGTGTTCAGGAACGAGATCGCCCACCGGAACACCGCCGAGAAGCCCACCATGATTCCGGCGGTGGCGCGCGCTGTGGCGAGCGGCCTGGCGATCGCCACGTTCTTGGGCGCGAGTTCGCCGAGGACCATGGACAGCGATGTCGCGACCACCAGCGACACGATCAGCGTGACGACCGAGACTGCGCCGGCGGGCAGCGACATCCATCGCAGCGCGGGTCGCAGGAACTGGGCGAGCACCGGCTCGGCGATGTAGCCGGTGACCAGGGTGGTGATCGTGATGCCCAGCTGCGCGCCGGACAGCTGGAACGACAGCGTGCGATGCGCGTACTCGACCTGTCGGGACCTGCGGTCGCCGCGGTCCCGCACGTCGGCCTGCACTGCTGGCTTCTCGATCGCGGTGAGCGCGAACTCGGCGGCGACGAACACCGCCGTGCCCAGGGTCAGCGCCAGGAAGCCGATGACCGCGGCGGCGGTGAGGAGTGCACTAACCATCGTCGGCGCTACCCCCGGCGTCCGGAGCGGCGGTCGCGTTGCGTATTCGATACATCCGGGAGGGGAGGATCCTGAGTCTCGAGGGTGGTGGGCACGTCGGCGGAGCGGTCCCGCGCGGGGCACGTGAGTCGAGCGCCCCGCTGCGTGCCCTGATCATACCGATTCGAGCAGGTGCCGCCCGGTCACCACCCGGTGGGCAGCGGGCGGCCCTCGGCGAACCCGGCCGCGCTCTGGATGCCGACGGTGGCGCGCTCGTGCAGTTCTGCCAGCGTCCGGGCGCCGGTGTACGTGGCGGCGGAGCGGACTCCCGAGCAGATCCGGTCGAGGAGATCCTCGACGCTCGGCGCATCGGGCGCGACACGGATACGGGAACTGGAGATCCCCTCCTCGAACAAGGCCTTGCGAGCGCGGTCGAAGGCGCCCTCGTCGGCGGTGCGGGCCGCCACCGCGCGCTTGGATGCCATGCCGAAGCTCTCCTTGTAGGCGGTGCCGTCGGCGGCGTACTTCATGTCGCCGGGGGACTCGTGGGTACCCGCGAACCACGATCCGATCATCACGTTCGACACGCCCGCGGCGAGCGCCAGCGCCACGTCGCGGGGGTGGCGGACGCCACCGTCAGCCCAGACGTGCGCGCCCAACTCCTGGGCCGCAGCCGAACACTCGGCGACCGCGGAGAACTGCGGCCGCCCGACGCCGGTCATCATCCGAGTGGTGCACATCGCGCCGGGGCCCACACCGACCTTGACGATGGTCGCGCCCGCGGCGACCAGATCGCGGGCACCTGCGGCCGAGACCACGTTGCCCGCGGCGATCGGCAGCCCCAGGCCGGCATCGGCCACCGCGGCGAGCGCGTCGAGCATCTTGGCCTGGTGGCCGTGCGCGGTGTCCACGACGAGGACGTCGGCGCCGGCCTCGGCCAGCGCGGTCGCCTTGCCACGGACGTCGCCGTTGATCGCGACGGCGGCGGCGATCCGCAGGCGCCCGGCGGCGTCGACGGCGGGGGAGTAGATCCCCGCGCGGATCGTCCCCGTGCGGGTGAGGACGCCCCGCAGCGTGGTGGCGTCGTCGTCCACCAGCACTGCGATCCGGGCGCGGTCGGCCTCGAGCAGCGCGAACACCTCGCGTGGGTCCGTGCCCTGCTTGGCGGTCACGAAGCCGGTGTGCATCACGTCGCGCAGACGCGCGAAGCGGTCGACGTCGGCGCAGTCGGACGAGGAGACGAGGCCGATCGGTCGGCCACCATCGACCACGACGACGGTGTCGTGCGCCCGCTTGGGTAGGAGCGCGAGAGCGTCGCTCACGGAGTCGTCCGGTCCGAGTGTGAGCGGGGTGTCCGCGACGAGGTCGCGGCTCTTGACGTAGGCGATCGTGTCGGCCGCCGCCTCGAGGGGTAGGTCCTGGGGGAGCACCACGATGCCACCGCGCCGCGCCACCGTCTCCGCCATGCGCCGACCGGCGACCGCCGTCATGTTGGCGACGACGATCGGGATGGTGGTCCCCGTGCCGTCGACCGTGGCGAGGTCCACGTCGAACCGGGAGGTCACGTCGGATCGGTTCGGGACGAGGAAGACGTCGTCGTACGTCAGGTCGTACTGCGGATCATTACCTTCGAGGAAGCGCACGTGGGAGCAGTTTAGTGGGCTACCTTGATCCGGCACACACTGGCGGCGCGACCGCACTGGGAGGAACAGTAGTGACCAATCCAAATGAAGCGCCTAGGAATAAGCCGAATCAATTCGGCGGATTCGGGCAGCAGCAGCCGGGCCCGGGGCAATACGGTCCGGGGCAAGGTCCGTGGCAGGGGGGCCAACCGTTGTACGGGCAGCAGGGGCCGGCATACGGCCAGGTGCCGCAGGGGGCCGGGCAGTCGCACCCGTACGGCCAGATCCCGCAGCCCGGTCAGCAGTTCGCCGGCGGGTTCGGACAACAGCCGCAGGGATACACCCCGCAGGCGAACTCGGGTTACGTGGCCGTCCCCGGGCTGGGCACCGTGCGAGTCGCGAGCTTCGGGCAGCGCTTTCTGGCGCGCCTGATCGACTCCGTGGTCTACGTGGTGGTCTACGGCATCTGCTTCGGCGTCGGCGTCGGCGCGCTGGTCTCGTCGGCGTCGGCGTGCACGACCGACCCGACCAGCGGGGATACGAACTGCTCGGGCGGCGGTATCGGCATCGCGGGGTTCTTCGTCTGCCTGCTCGTCGCCGGCCTGTTCGGCCTGCTCTACGAGTGGCTGATGATCGCCCTCGTGGGTGCGACCGTGGGCAAGATGGCCCTGCGGTTGAAGGTCGTCAATCAGTCCACCGGTCAACCGATCGGCCTCGGCCAGGCCTTCATCCGGCAGCTGATCCCCTATCTCGGGTCGATTCTGTGCGGTGTCGGCCAGCTGCTGGTCCTGCTCTCGCCGCTGATGGACAACTCGGGTCGTATGCAGGGCTGGCACGACAAGGCCGCGAACGACCTGGTGATCGTGAAGAGCTGAGAGCAGGTAGTACCTCGCTGCTGAAGCTGGGCGCGTGTTCGGCGGAGGGCTGTAGCAGCTCTCCGCCGTCTCGGCCCGGGCGTTGCTGAGATCGACAGAATTCTTGACGTGCCGACGCGAAACCGCCATGCCGGGCGGGTCCTGCCCACAGAAATTCTGTCGATTTCAGGCGCTCCTGACTGATCTGTGGATGTCTGGGCGTGCCTGAACAGGCGCACGCCGTTCGCCCTACCCCACGCCGCCGCAGCAGACGCGTTGCACAGATCGCTGACCTGGGCGCGGCGCTGCCGGATCCCCGCGTTCGTGAAACTGGCCAAACGCGTCACCCGACACCACGACCGGATCCTCGCCGCAATCGAGCACGGACTGTCCAACGGACTCATCGAATCCACCAACACCAAGATCCGGCTCATCACCCGCATCGCGTTCGGTTTCCACTCCACCGAATCCCTCATCGCCCTCGCCATGCTCAGCCTCGGCGGTCACCGCCCCACCCTCCCCGGCCGGAAATGACCCACAGATCGATCAGGAGAGCCCGATTTCCGCACGCCGCAATCAGATCGTCCTCGGGGCGTGGTGGTCAGCGCACGAACAGCAGCGCGTGCAGCTCGGTGAGCCACGGGACGGCGACCGCCACCGTAGGCACCACCAGGATCGCGCCTGCCAGGAGGTAGATCGACGCGTCGAAGAAGCGCCCCGATCGGCGCTCGCGGAGTCGTTCGACCCGGACCAGCGTGCCTGTGCCGCCCACGGCGAGCGCACCCCGCGGCGCCGAGGTCTTGGCGCAGGTGACGAGGGCGTGGGCCAGCGGCTTGGCGCCCGCCGCATCCACGGCCTGGTCGTCAGCGAGAAGCTCCACGAGCAGCTGGACCGAGCGCAGAGCGGAGGTGGAGCGCACGACGCGCGGGAACGCATGATGAACCGCGGTGAAGGCCTCGAGGACCAGGTCGTGCCGGGCCCGCAGGTGGGCGCGTTCGTGCGCGAGGACTGCGGTCAGCTCGTCGTGTGAGAGCTGGGCCAACGTGCCGCGGCTGAGGACGACGCGATGCCGGAGACCGGGCAGACAATAGGCCAGCGGCTCGTCGACGGCGAGGACGCGCATGTCGGCCGCCGTCATCCGCGGGTCGCCCCCCTCGGACACGTGCGAGAGGACATCGACGACGGTGCGGTGGCGCGCCCGCCGACGTCGGGTGCGCACAGCGACCTGTAGGACGGTGGCGACCAGCCGCATTCCGATCACGACGGTGAGGGCGAAGACCCCGACAGAGAGCAGCCATGCGCCCAGCCCGAGTTCGTGGATCTCGGTGATGGGATCGGTGGTAGGGCGGCCGTCGGGGCCGGGCACCAGCAGCCGGCTCGCTATCACCAGGCCGCAGCTGAACGCGGAGAGGACGGCGGCCAGCGCCGTCGACTGCCAGAGGACCAGAGCAGCACGCGGGGCGTGGATCGGCCACCGCGACCTCGACAGCCACAACGGCACCGGCCCTGCAAGCAGCAGGGCGAGTACGCCGAAGATGACAGCCGACACGCTCCTCAGCCTATCGAAGGCTTACGAAGTCCTGCCGTGATCTTCTGGATGCGCGGCGTCCAGATCGGCGAGGGCGCGCCGCAGCGCCTCCGCCTCGTCGTGACCGACTCGTTCGACGAAGTGCACCAGCGCCGCCTCGCGTGAGTTCTCCGCCTGCGCGAGTGCGTCGAACATCAGGTCTGCTACGAGTTCCTCGCGGCCGAATGTGGCCGCATAGCGGTGCGCGCGGTCGTTGCGGATCTGGGTGACCAGCTCCTTCTTCGCCAACCGTTGCAGTACTGTCATGACCGTCGTGTACGCCAACTCTCGCTCGCGAGACAGTGCGTCGTGGACCTGGCGCACGGTCTGCGGCTCGGTGGACGCCCACAGGTGGTCCATCACCACGCGTTCGAGATCTCCCAGTGCTGCCATTCCTCACAGTTTACTCCGGTGCACCCGAAACACTACGACGACGCGTCGTAACGAGCGCCACAAAAATTAGGGCTTGCTAACTTAGGCAAGGCTCGCCTAGAGTCATGGGTGTTGCGAGAGCAACTGAGGAACCAGACCAGACCGGAGAGACGAGCTGAGGGCTGCAGCGAACGCCCGG
Organism: Tsukamurella soli; assembly: GCF_039541155.1. Classification (NCBI taxonomy): domain Bacteria; kingdom Bacillati; phylum Actinomycetota; class Actinomycetes; order Mycobacteriales; family Tsukamurellaceae; genus Tsukamurella; species Tsukamurella soli. The sequence continues at coordinate 2,245 of NZ_BAABFR010000113.1, read as the reverse complement.
TCTGTGCCGCGGCGGGTCCCACGTTTGGCTGAGCGTGGGGCCCGCCGATTCCTCGTGGTCGGGTGGAGGTGGGTGAGGTGTTTCACCAGGTCATTCAACTGCTGGCCGTCAGGATGGTGTGCACGCATTGTGTCAACTACGTGTCAACTCACCTCTCGAGGCACCTTCCGGGATACCGGCACGGTGGTGATGTCGCGCTCATCTGAGAACGGGTGCGGGGCAGTTGGTCGGCATGGCCGAAGTCGTGGCTTCATCTGGTCGGCGCCCAGAATCCGCGCTCTACAGCGACGGAGCCGTTCTGGAGACCATCCGGGCCCACCCCGCCCTGCAAGTGTCGGTGCCTCGGACCCGCGTGGAGCGGGACGCCTAAGCGCCGGGTCGCGCGAGCGTCGACGCCGGGCGGACCGCCGATGATCGAGTGGGGAGAGGGCGTCAGACGCGATCGACGGTGACCGTCACGATCGGGTCGCGCAACTGTAGATCGATGATGCGGATCCCCTGGGCGATGTACCGCGCCAGATCCTTCTCGGTGACGGCGAAAACCCCGAAGCCGCTGGCGCGGGCGACGACGTCGCGAGCGAGCGAGGACGGATCTGTGTGGACCGCGCTGTGACGGTCGACGCCGGCGACGGTGAGCGTGTATCGGTACGGCATGAGCCGGACCATATGGCCGATCCACTTGCGCGCGTCTCTGTGGCGCGGCGGGCGTGACCCTGGCGACGGACACAGAACGAGACACCGCGCCGTCGAGGTCGACGGGGCGGTGTCTTGTTCAGCTGAACCCGGCGCTCTACCTCTCGGTACGCAGTACTCCCAGCCCGTGGTCCTTCAGCGCCTTCGTGGTGAGGCGTGTCGACTTCCACCTCGATGTTCGGTTCGGCGCTCCCGCACGCGCGCAGGCACGACGACTTGCGAGCGGGTTCGCATGACGTACGCTCGAGCCTGGATCCGGTGAGTTGTCGACCGGATATGCTGAGAGCTCTCATCGCCCACACTCCAGGGCCATCAACACTCTCGATCAGGGTGATCCGGTAATCGAGCACGCCGTAACATGACGCCGACTCGTACGCCGATGACGACCTGCCATACTGGACCGCGGTCGACTCCGCGACGCGGCCGCAGGCGAGACCGGTGTGCCGTAGCGTAGGAGATCAACGACATGCGATTCGCGTTCCCGAGCGTCGAGCACTTCCATGTGCGCACCGGGGCGGTTCCACGGCCACGACTCGGCTGCATCACGTCCGGCGTTCGGGAGGTGATGGCGTGCCGCCGCCTTCGCGCCTGATCGCGGGCCTGCCGCGGCTGCGCCCAGGTGCGTCGCAGGAGGTCATCCTCGACCAGTTGCGTCGAGCCATCCTCGAAACGGGAGCGGCGCCCGGAGCGCCGATCCCCGTCGAACCGCTGGCCGAGCACTTCGGCGTGAGCCGCATCCCGGTACGCGAATCCCTGAAGACACTGGTCGGCGAGGGCCTGATCGAGCATCGTCCGAACGGGGGATACACCGTCGCGCGGGTCTCGCACGCCGAGTTGCTCGAGCTGTACCTGGTCCGTGCGGCCCTGGAGACGGCGGCCCACACGGTCTCCGTGACGGCGGCGGGAGCGCGAGATCATGCGCAGGCTCGGTCGGCGTTTGCGGCAGTCGACGCCGCGGTCCGGGAGCGTGATGTGATGGGTTACCACCGCGAGAGTCGACGGTTCCACCTCGCGCTCGCCACCCCGTGCCGTATGCACCGGTTGCTGCACATGCTCGAGTCCGCCTGGAACATCACCGAACCCGTGCGACCGATGGGCCGGCTGACCGCAGAGCAGCGCGAAGTGCTGAACGCGGGGCACGCCCCCATGCTGGCAGCGTTCGTCGCGGGCGATGGGGACGCGCTCGCCATCGCGGCAGCGCGGCACGACGCGGAGTTGCGGGCCGCGATCGCATCAGCTCGCGGGGCCTCGGGCGTATGACAGCGGTGTGACGGCGCAGCCGAAGATATACCTGCGGCGCAACGGTACGGAAACACGGGCGGAATACGTTGACGGACAACATCGCCGGCGAGGTATCCGGCACCGAACTTCTGGAAAAGGAGAAGGCTCATGGCCGTGGATTCGGATAGCGTCACGAGACCTGGTACCGAGGATCCGACCTGGGAGGAGTTGGGGTATCACCAGCGGTTGACCAATGATGATTTGGCGCCGTTGCAGCGGCAGAGTTGGAAGACGTACAACATTTTCGCGTTCTGGATGTCGGATGTGCATA
>NZ_BAABFR010000112.1:0-15778 GCF_039541155.1 Tsukamurella soli | reverse complement strand
GTGACGCGGGCGACGGCATCGAGCGGACGTTCCTCGACGATCAGGTGGCCGATCGTGGGCACGCCGAGGCGCCGGGTAGTGAAGCAGTCCGGGGTCTCGGTGCCCGACGCCGCGGTGACACCGAGCAACAGCTCGCCCAGAGCGCGCAGGGCGGGGCGTTCGCCGCTCGCCTCCAACCAGCCGGCGACATCGGTGATCGGGGTGCGTTCCATCTCGGCGGTCATCAGATGACCTCCGGCTCACACGGCATGAGCACCACCGTGAACTCGCCGCCGACCCGCTGCACGTCGATGCGCTCGATGCGGACGGGGTGGAAGTCGAACAGGCCGATGCGGACCGGCGTGCCGAGCGGCAGCTGCGCCAGCCGGGCGAGCAGGCCGCCGACGTGCTGCGGCCCGGCTCGGCGGATCTGCAGGTCGGGCGCGATCGTCACGCGGGTGGCGAACCCGTCGGGCTCGGGGACGGCGGCGACGATGTGCCGCAGATCGTCGGGCATGGTGTTCCTCTCGGTCATGTGGACGCACGGCGTGGTCGCCGGCGTTGCCGAGGAACCGAGTTCAGCGCGGTGAGCATGGTGTGGAGTATCGGCGGTGGGTACGACACGTCGCGACCGGATTAGTCGTCGGCGGCGTGCCCGGCGCCCGCTGGCGGTCAGCGACCGCTCCGGTAGATCAGCAGGGCATGCACCGGCTCCCCGATCGGCACCGGTACACCCTCGGGCGCGTCGGTCTGCGCACACAGACGCACCGCCTCGGCGGTCAGCTCGTACTGTCCCAGCCATGTCGCGAACCCGCGATCCAGCTGCTGCACCTCGGTGGCGAACGCGCTGGCCGGCGTGAAACCGGCCTCATAGGCGCTCGTGAGCACCTCGGTGTCGTCGGGCAACCCGTCGAGCATCGCGCGCAGCTCGCTCACGTTCATCAGCTCGGCTCCCGTGGGTGGACGGTGCTGTATCCGCCGAGTGTGTCTGCGCAGCTGGTGCACAGTGTCTTCGTCCAGCCGCTGGCGCGGTACATCTGCCGGCCGGGTGCACCGCACCGCTCGCACATGATCTCGGTGGCGTTCTCCGCGGCGCGCACCAGTTGATCCATGCGTTCCCTGGCGCCGCCCGGCGTGTCGTCCGAGGGCGAGTAGTAGAACCGCAGCGTCCCGTACTTCTCCTTGCACTGGTGCAGCTCGTAGCCGGGGTCGATCTCGGCGAGCGCTGCGTCGAGCTGGACGAGCAGCGGGTACCAACCCTTGTCGCACGAGATCCAGCGGCCCCACCCGTCGGGGATGCGGCTCATCAGGCGGACGAGCCCGTCGCGCCACTCGCCGGCGTCGTCCGGCACGTGCAGCTTGTTCAGGGTCTCATCGGGGCTCAGCTGCGTCAGCGCCTGCTCGAACGCGGCGCCGGCCGCGTCGCGCTCGGCCTTGGTGCCGCTGCGGATCGCGGCGCCCCAGTCGGCGCCGGCCGCGTGGACGGCGCGGTACCGGGCGGCTTCGGCGTCGGAGAGTTCCTCGGGCATGGTCCCCATGGTGCGCGGCGGCTACGACATGTATCCATCGGATTTCTCGGCCGGCTGGATGGCAGCGTCGGCGGCGCGCACCGCGGTGAGCAGCTCCTCCAGCACCTCGCAGATCGCGCCGCAGCTGACGATGTCGCGGCTCGTCGGCGCCGGGACCAGCGCCATCACCTGCTCCCGGATCGCCGCCAGCGCGGCCTCGGTGCGGGTCAGGTGACGGAGGGTGAGGCGGTACCACGCGGCTGTGGCGCGGTCGGCGTCGGTGCCGCTCGCGGCGGCTGCGGCCTGCGCCTCGGCGTGGCGTTCCTCCAGGTAGGTGCGCATCTCTCCCATGCGCACCACGGTAGGCGCGGCGGGCATGCACCGGGCGGGGCGGCGCGGGTGCCCCGGGGTCAGTCCTCTCGCGGCGCGTAGAAAGTTTCGGGATCGACCTCGTCACCGGTCACCGCGGTGGGGTGCTGCATCAGCCGCGCGATCCGGGCCTGCTTCTCGGGCGTCGGATCTTCCACGCCGAGCTCGCTCGCGCCGTCCCAGCCCCGCGGGCGGATGTCGGTCGCGCTGACGGTTTCGACGGCGATCGTGGCGCCGCGCGCGTCGAAGAACTCGACCTCGTACGGACCTCCGTTCGCATGCACGTGCACGACGGCGCCGCGCGTGTCGGCGGGCAGGTCGGCGACGGCGCGGACCAGGATGACGGAGTCGAACTCGCGGTACATCGTCATTCCCGGTCCCCGAGGAGCGCCGCGATTTCGGCGTCGATGCCGCCCGCCGGCGAGACCCGGATGCAGCCGGACGGGAGAGGAGCGGTCTCCCAGCTGAGGCGTGCCAGCTCGACGCCTTCCGGGCCGAGCACCTGCACCGTGCCGGCGAGGACGGTCCCGGACCAGCGGAACTCGCCGCCGATGTCCTCGCGGAAACCGGCTGCCCATTCGAGGAGGTCGCCGTACACGTTCTCGGTCCAGTTCTGGACCGTGAACGCGCCGTCGCCGGTGCCGGCGACGTGGTCGGTCAGCACGACGGCGAGCACGCCGGTGGGGTCCTGATCCTGGTCCATATCGGGGACGGTAGACCCGACCTCGGACAGGTTCGAGCAGGTTTCGTGTCAGAGCCGGATGCGATCCTGACCTCCATGGACTCCCGCGACGTCGACCTGCAGCTCCAGCTCGACGCGATCCGCGCCTGGCTTCTCGCTGTCGTACGCGAGGCCGCGACCGACCCGGTCAGCCGTTGCGTCACGGGCATGGTGATCGCGGACATGCTCGACGAGGTCGATCACCTTCTCTACCGCGGCCGGCCCGACCGCCTGGACCCCGCTGAGCTCGCGCCGTCCCACATCGTCGTGGTGGATCGGCTGGCGGACACCACGACCGTGCACCCCGCGCAGGGGTGGCCGGCGGCCGCGGCGGCACTGCTCACCAGCCTGCTGCGGACGTGGGTGCGGGGTGGTGGGGGCACGGTGCGGCTCAGCGGGCGGACCACGGCGGGCCGCGCGGTGGTGACGGGGCCGTCGGGGGAGCAGGTGCGGGCGGTGGCTTGGTATTCGGAGGAGTGACGATGCATCGCCGATCCGTACACGCGCCGTGGGCGGGTGATGTCTCGGTCTCCGAGGATTCTCCGGCGTCATGACGGAGAGCGAGATCGAGGCGGTGCTGGCGCCGGTCGCCGCGCTGGTGGACACGGTGGCGGGTACGGGTGACGTGCAGCTCGCGCGGTACCTGGCATGGCGGCTGGCTGAGATCAGCGGCGCGGCGCAGGCGGTCGCGCGGGGAGGATGACGGTGTCGAACGCGGGCTGAGCAGATCTGGTGCGGAGGTCGATCACCCGGCTGCGGTCCTCGGTGCTGAGGCAGCTCATGCCGAGACTCCCTTCTCCTGCAACGCGCGGTACACCGTCGCCCTACTGCACCCGAGGCTGGCGGCGATCTCCTCGGCCCGGACCCCGCCGTTGCGGAGCAGCTGCGCATGGCGACGCTGATCCATCGTCAGCTTCTCCGGTCGGCCGCCGAACCGCCCCTGGGCCCGGGCCACCTCCAGCCCGGCCCGGGTGCGCTCGGCCAGCAGGTCGCGCTCCATCTGCGCGAGGGCGGCGAGCATGGTGAACATGAACCGGCCCATCGCGGTGGAGGTGTCGATCTGCTCGGTCGTCGAGACCAGGTCGATGCCCCTGGCCTCGAACGTGTCGCCCAGCTCGATGAGGTGCTTCGTCCCGCGGGACAGGCGCGAGAGGGAGTAGACGACGACGGTGTCGCCCTCACGCAGGTCGGTCAGCAAGGCATCGAACCGCGGCCGCGATGTGGCGGTGCCGCTCACGCCGTGGTCGACGTACAGCGCGTCGATGCCGGCGCGGTCCAGCGCGGCGATCTGCAGGCTCTCGTCCTGCGCGTCGGTGCTGACGCGGGCGTAGCCGAGGCGCCGGCCTGAGGCGGTCGTGGGGTTGAGTTTCTCGTTCATGCGCGACTGTGTATCAGAAGGTCCCGACAGACCGCCTTGTGCGACACGACTTCGGGCCTCGGTTGTGCGACGCGTTGTGAGACCGCGGACGCCGTGTCGGACACTCTCGTCTCACTGGTCCCGCAACCGACCGTTTGTGCGACATGGCGTCACGGAGGCACTAGCGTGCGAGTCTGATCACCCTCCGGCGCCGGCGGAGGGTGAGAGCGTCGCGGTCGAGGAGCGAAGTGCCGAAGAGGATCGAGTTCAGCAGTGCCACGGTTCAGACGGTGGCACGCAAGGCGATGTACGTGTGTTCCAACCCCGACTGCTTGCGACTGACCGGATTCACTACGTCGCGTGGGAAGCCAAGGGCGATCGCGCAGGCTGCGCATATCCGGAGCGCAAGCCGTGGTGGTCCCCGATGTGACGACCCGGTGGAACTTCCCGATGGCACGACGGTCGCCCGTGGTGACGAAGCGAATGCCGTGTGGTTGTGCAGTGCCTGCCACATCCGGGTTGATGCAGACCCCGAGGGTTATCCGAGCGAGAACCTCGTCGCCTGGAAGCGGGCGCACGAGGAGCGGATGTCCGGACTGGTGGGGATGGACCTCGAAACGAGCCTCCTTCACCTCGGCTCCGCCCGACGTGGGCACGATGTTGCCCGAGACCTGCTGCAGTGGCTCGACGGTCACAGGTTCATGATGGATATCTACCGTCACGAACAACCGAGTCACGTGCGGCTCGCACTTGATTCGTTGCGGGCGAAGTTGACCGACCTGCTCTCCAGTGCACCTGGCGGGTCGACAACCCTCACGCGGGCGCTCACTGATACCCAACGGTTGGTGATCGCGTTTTTCGCGGCGCTCCAGGATGTTCACATCGACCAGATTCGAGTTACTTCCGGAGATCCCGAGTTCGAGCGGTTCGTCCGGGCGCTTACCGTGTTGCGGCGCGGGATCGGGAGGGCTGTTCGACCACTCGCTGAAGAGGAGAATCTACGCTTCGCGTGGCTTGACGGCTAGAGACGCTCGGTCGAGCCGTGGGGCGTACACGTCGGCCGGGTCCAGGCCGGGCGCGATGCCCTGCAACAGTTTCGCGACCATCCGCCGTGCGCCGGCCTCGGCGCAGTATGTGATGACCCACCGGTCCATGCCGGGCAGAGTCACGCCGGCATCGGGCCCCGCCACTTCGCGGGTCAGCGTCACTCGCGTCGTGAACCTCGCGCCGCCCGTGAGCGCGGATGGCACGTGCCGGTCCGACACAACGGGCGAAGGTGACGTCGGCAGCGAAAACTGCTCGCTCCCTGTCGGATACCCGGCGTAGCGTCCCCGAGCATGCCCACCGACACGTGCGACTGCCCGCGCGACCACTACCTGACTGCGGACGGACGCTGCGACAACCCGCCACTGTGGCATGACGATCCGGAGCGCCTCGATCGGCAGCGATACAGCTGGTGCGGCTGCTGTATGGCGGACTGCCCCGACGTGCACCTAGAGCCGGAGCCGATGCGGGTAGGCCCCGGCTCGGTGGTGATTGCCGAGGAGTACGTCGCCACGCTGCCGGAGGAGAAGCAGCGGGAACTGCGCGCGGCGCAGGAACGTGGCGAGTTGCGGATCGCACCGCGGGCAGAGTTCGCACCCGACCCGGCGAAGGTCGTGATCCTGCCCAGCGCGCTCAAGCACTTCGAGGAGTACGTCGCGCTCGACGGCGAATCCGACTGACGCCTGGGTGTGGGGCGCGGATCCCCGCGCCCCACACCGTTCCTGTCGCACCCGCGGCGCACCCTCACCGGCATGGACACCTCCACACTCTCCCGCATCCACATCGACGTCCCCGCCCCCAAACCCCTCGTCGCCGCCCTCGCTGCCGCGGCCGGCGCCGAACCGACCACGACGCAGGTGCTCGCCGCCGACGGCGTGGACGAGGCTACCCTGCACACCGTTACCCTCGGCGGCCTCACGATCGACGCGCTCCCCGGCGACACGGGCCTCGCGGTCGCCGAGTTCACCGTCCCGGACCTTGCCGACGCCCTGATCCGGCTGCCGGACGAGGCGCAGCGCCGTGCGACCGAGATCGGCGCCTCCCACCGCGCCGCCGGCACGATCGTCGTGGTCCGTACCGGCCGGACTGCACCGGCCGCCGAGCCCGGAGGTGCGCGTGTGACCCGCATCCTGGTGAGCACGCCGGAGCCGGCCGGGCTCGCCGCCGCGCTCGGGGCGGCTGCCGGTGTTGAGGTCACGACAGACCCGATAGGCGGCACGGACGGCGCGGTGATCCACCGCATGCGGATCGGCGCCACCACCGTCGAGGCGATGCCGGGCGCGGACGGGGTGCCAGCGATCGACCTCGTTGTGTCGGACCTCGCGGCAACGCGGGACCGGCTGATCGCGGCGAGCGTGGCGGTGTCCTGGCGCGACGCGTTCGCCGTCACCTACGTCGGGGGCACTCGGCTGCTGGTCCGGCAGGTGATCGAGTGACCACGCAGAAGGTCGGCGAGTACGCCGTTCCCAACCCTGCGACCCGCGCGCAGATCGCCGCGCAGTTCGCCGCGGACCCGACCGCGGTCGAGCAGATCGCCGGGCGGCACGGGATCAGCGCGAGTACGGTCCGGAGCTATGCCGAGGCCCACGCGGCGGCACAGCGTGCGTACGCTGGGCTGCTGCCGGGGGAGCGGGCCGGCATGCGGGCGGACCTCGCGCGGAGCCCAGGGCTGCGGCCGGCACTGGAGCGCGTGCACGGACCCGAGGTCGTGGCGATGCTGCTCAGCGGTTGAAACAGCAGGTCAGCCAGGTTACGGGCGCCCGTAATCTGGGAACCTTAAGGATGTGTAAGTGCGGGCGCGGTGCATCCGTGCACGTCGGCGTAGGTTGTCGGCGCCGCCAACCTCGCGTCGCGCCCTGCCGCTGTCCGACCACGTGCATACCCTCCGCGGCATGACACCTTTCGTTTCCCGCCTGCGCATCCACCGCGAGGCTTTCCGCACCATGGCCCACGACCCACATTGGCGCACGCATGCCCTGGACGCACTCAGCCGCCGGTATCCGCCGACCGCCGCGAAGACCACGTGGCTGGCGCTGGTGGAGGCCGGTGACCTCGCGGCGCTGGAAAGCGCCGTGATGAGCAGCGATGCCCTGCGCAGGGTAAGGCCGGTGATCTGATGCGCCCGTACGTCGCGCTCACCCGCCGCGCCGACGAGTGGTGGGTGATCCGCGTGCCCGAGCTGGAAACCGACACCTTCCGCCCGCGCAGTCAGGTCGCGTCCCGGGAGCAGGTCGACGCAGAGGTCCACGAGATGCTCAGCACCTTCGCCGGAGTAACCGGAGCTGAGGTCCGAGTCGTCGAAGTGACGGACTGGCCAAGGGGCTGATCGCGCCCCACGCCCGTCTCCGCGAGGACCGGTGCCACCGTGCCGGCCATGAGCAGAGAGTCGAACAAGAAGTGCACCCACACCGTCCACGCCGACGCCATGGCCGCCTCGATCGCGCGAGGTGCCAGCACTGAGGTCACGCAGAGCGCCGCCGAGCTCGACGCGACCATCGCATCGCTGGTCGCGGCCCAGCACGATCCGGACACGACCATCCGGGACCGCGCTGCGTACGCGGCCTCGCTCGAACGGCTGCGGGGGCTGCACGCGCAGGCGGTGGAGCAGGCGCGGAGTCTGGCCAGGCTCGGCGGGCAGTAGGCAGGCAAGGGCGCGGCCCCGGTACCTCCGAGTGGGAGTGCCGGGGCCGTCGTGCGTCTGGGTCAGTGGGTGCTGGTGACCGAGACCGCGCCCTGCTGCTGGATCGTCTGGAACGCGTGCCCCACGCCCTGTAGCTCCGTCGCCGCGGCGTGCACGGCGGCGTCGGCCTGGACCGCCTCCGCCTTCACCGCCGTAACCGCCGTGGACAGCGCGGCCACTGCGGCGGTGAACGCTGCGACGTGCGGCTGCTGCGGTCCGGACGCGGCGGTGTGCACCGCGGTGAGGGCGGAGTCCAGGGAGCCGGATGCATCCGCTGCGGGCGTGCGGAGGCCGGCCACGTTCGCGACGGACGCCTCGAACGCCGAGTAGTTGTCGATGTCGATGTCGTTGCTGCTCATGTGGTTCCTCGTGCTCAGGCCGCGTGATCGGTGTTGACGCCGATGGTTCCGTAGTGCCGGACGCTCTCGGCCAGGGTGGTCTCGCCGGTCAGCTCTGCGAGCTGCGGGTCCACGTACCGGAAGATCTTCTTCTCTTCCGCCTTGCCGGCCGAACGGGCGCCCCCACCGGGCATGCTGGCGCCGATCGCGCCCGGGTTCATCGGCAGTCCTGGCGTCTGCGCCGGGTGGGTGCCCGCCCCGCTGGCCGGCGCCGACTGCGTACCGCCGGTGGTGCCGCTCACCGTGGTGGCCGGCCCGACGTTGTCAGTGAACGCCGTCGGGGTCGCCCGACCGCCGCCGATGTCCTCTGCGGTGGTCAGGCCGGTCACGGAGGTACCGCTCACCCGCGGATTCACGACGGGGCCCGTGGTGAGCGCGGCGGGCGGAGTGGCGGGTTCCGGGGCCGAGACCTGCTGCGCGACAGCGGGGGTGGACGCGGCGGTCTGAGGTACCTGAGGCATCGTGGGCATGACCGCGGCCGAGGTGCCGATCCCGGCGGCGGACAGGGCGGCGTCGCCGACCTGCTCGGCCTGCTTCTTCTTCCGGTCGGCGTCCGTGGACTGCTGCGGGGTCGAGGCCGCGGCGGTGGGCGTGGCCGCGGTCGACGCTGGGGTGGACGTCTGCTGTGCGGTGGGGGTCGCGGTCTGCTGCCCGCCGCTCTTGCCTGATAGGAGCGACGCAGCGGCGAGGAGGGTCGCCGGATCGGTGCTGGTGCCCGTGCCGGTGCTGGACGAGCCCGTGGTCGGGGTCGCGGCGCCTGGGGTGGTCGGCTTCGTCGCTGCGACGGGTGAGGTCGTGCTGCTGGCAGGCTTCGCGACGGCGGGCGTCGCGGTGCTGGTGTGGGTAGAAGGGGTGCTGGTTGAGGAGGTGGAGCCTGTGCCCGCCGGGGTGCCCGAGCCGGCGACCGGCTTTGGGGTGGTGGGCGTCGCAGGGGCACCGGGCGCATTCCATCCGCTGTCGCCGGTGGCGGATGTTCGCCCTGGAATGCCTGCTCCCGCACCCTTGATCGCGTGGAGCTGGGTCATCGCAGGTCCACATGCGCTCTCCAATGCCTTGTCTGCGAGTTCACGGCGGTGCTTCACATCGGTGAGGTGTGCGCGGGCCACCGCGAGCTCGTCGTCAGCGATACGCAAGTTGTCCTGAGCGGCAGCCAGGTCACCGCCCGTCTGTCGTCCGTCGAGTGCCTCCTCGCAGATCACCGCCCAACGGTGGGCGTCCTCGACCGCCTGTTGAGCGGCAGCGAGGATCTCGTCGCTCGGGTGGGCGTGCTGCCACGTCGTCACCGCCTTGGCGAGGATCTGCGCGGCGGTGAGAGCACGTGCGCCGTCGTCGGCGACCTGGCGGACGGCCTTCTCGGTGACCGACAGGTGATCGCAGGCGGTGGACACGCGCTTCCCGCGAGCAGAGGTACTCACGTAGATGAGTGTCGAGTGCGCGGTGTCAGCGGCGGCGTCGACCCTCTGGGCGAACGCCGTCGGGTCGGGCACGGTGGGAGCCATGCACCCCGTTATACGGGCGCTCGCTGGTCAGGGCCGGTCGACGACACGTTCTGAGTAGCCCGACGCACCCTGCGGAGCGCGTGCCGCGTGGTTCACGAGCACCCGAGCGTCGAGGCGTGCGAGCGCAGGGTCGAGGTAGGTGGCGTACGCCGTGTGATCTGAGTCGTCGTCGGCCGCGAGCACACCGACCAGGGTCACGGATCGAGCTCGTCCGTCCACCAGGAACACCGGCGCACCGGAGTCACCGGCGATCACTTGCGCGCCGAAGTGCAGCTCGCCAGCGTCGTCGGTAGACACGACCGGCCCGCAGCTCACCCCGGACTTCGCCCCGTCGAAGCACACCTCGGTACCCGGCGGGAGGTTCTGCACCGCGGCCACCGTCAGGACACCCGCCACCGGCATCGTGCCGACACGGGCGGTGACCGACGCCGAGGGGACGAGGGCGCTGTCGATGTACGGGTCGCCTACCTGGTCCTCCGCGCGGGTCACCGCGGTGAACGGCTGCGTCACCGAGCCCTGCCGGTCCGGCGAGAGGAACGTACCGGTCGTAGCGGTCCCGACCCCGCAGTGCCCAGCCGTGACGTAGCCCGCGTCCGTCGCTGGCCCGAGGGTGCACATCTTGCTGCGCAGAGTGCCGGTCGCGTCGGGCACCTGATAGCCGATCCCGATCCCCGCCGCTGGAGTCAGCCCGTGCTGCGGCAGGTCTGCGCCGTTCACGCCGAGGTCCGCGTCGGTCACGCTGACCCACTCCGGCGCACCCACACTTCCCGATGCCCCAGCGCCGACCTCAACCGACCGGGGCGGGGTGCCGGTGGCCGGGCCGGTGCAGGCCGCACAGGCTGTGACCAGGACGGCGGCGATGACGGGGAGGAGACGCATGGGGGCAGTGTAGGAGGGGGTGGGGACATGGAGGGGGTGGGACGCGGCTGGGCACCTATGCCTTTGGCGACAGCGACCTCTCGAAGCCTTCTACGAGCTCAGCCGGTAGGACCGACGGGAACATCGCAGCGTTCAAGCCCACCGACCGGCGAGCGTCTGCGAGTCCGCCGCGGAGATACCCAAGGGTGTATTGAAGTCCCTCGGTCCGGGCGAACTCGACCGCTTCGGCGACGGCGAGCTCACCGATACACTCTCCGAACTCGAAGGTCACAGCGCAGTCAAGGTCGACGGAACACTCGGGCTCCTGCAGTACCAAGTGCAGTCGTATCGACAGCAACGCCGTTCCATCTATCACGCCTTCCGACGTGCCTGAGTGAACCATGGCGCCGATTACGATGCCGGTCTCCTCGCCGGAGGGAGGCTCCCACATGCTCACGTCTTCATCGAAGCGCCGTTCGACCGATCGCTGATACCAACGAAGCGACGCGCCTGTTGCGCCCACCGCACTCATCGCACGGTCGTGGCCGGGTGGGCGAGTGTGACGCCCCACGTGGCCGAGCCGTCGCCCGCATGCTCCGACGAATCAAGACCAGACCGGGTCCACGTATCGACCGAGGACTTGACCATGCGAGTCTGCTCAGACGCCCAGCTGCGCGTCTCGATGCGGAACGCCGCGCCAACGGCCTTCGCGTAGCGGCGGATCGTCGACATCGTCGGGTTCGTCGACCCACTCTCGAACCGTGACACCAGCGACGGGTCGACCCTCATCGCCGTGGCGACCTCGCTGATCGTCAGGCCCTTACCGACCCGGATGTCGCGCATGCCGAAGATCAGCTTCAGCTGTTCGTCGGCCAACTCGGCACCGAGCCGATCCCGTGAGGTCGGCTTCTCGATACCGGGGAACAGATCCACACCCATGTCGAGCTCCCTTCCATGTCTGTGCGAGCAGCTTGCACCATCACGCGGCGCGTCGCATGACTTATAACGCAAACGGTATCAAGTCGTGTTCCATCGGCGCCAAACGCGGCGGACGTTCACACACCGCTCGATGCCGGAGTGCATCGCGTCTCGGATGGTGCGTGTCTGGTCGTCGCTGGTCCAGGATGCGTCCTCCGCCACAGGCTTCGACCCGAGGCCGCTCGCCACGATCTCGTCGGTTTCCCCTGCCCATTCGGCGCGTCGCTCTACGAAATAGAGCCGGTAGAGCGTCCGGCAGTCGTGGGATTCGGCGTACAGCTCTCCGGCCCACGGCATCGGCCGGTCGTCTGTGAACCCGTTGTCGTCGAGTTCCAGGACCCGATCACCGACCGGGCATCGGTGCGTCACCCTCCGCCTGTCGTGGCGGTTGCTGTTCTCGGTCGGCGGCAGCCCTTTTTCGAAGGCCCAGCGGACCTTCGCATCGAGCATCTCGGCTGCCTCCTCGTCCTCCTCACGGAGAAGGCTGAGGTCGTCTTCGCAATCGAAGGTCCACGACCAGGGGCAGCCGGGGGTGTGGATTCGCGAGGCCAAGATCGCTGGGGAGTGGTCAGTCACCCTGGGCTCCCGGGTGCCTCGCGGCGGATCCGCCAAGCGTTCTCACCGTTTCCTCCCGGCGGTATGTCACTGCATCAAGTTAGCAGCGGCGTGGAAGGTGGTGGGTGCATAACCGAACTCGATACGCGCCGCGGGTGGACAACGGCGACGGCGCCGACACCCGCCCCGCCAGCCCGGGGAGCGGCGCTCACCCACCACCCCGGGCCGAACCCCGCGGCCGTGCCGGCTCGGCGGGGGTGGTGGGTGCTGGGGATGGGGCTTGACATCGATCCTGGGTGGTCCGGTTTCGGGCCGCGAGATACCGGCGGACGGCGGATTTGTTATCAGCGGGCTGACGATGCGGGTGAGCCGGTCGAACTACCACCGTCGCTTGATTCCGAGTTACCGTGCGCCGAAGTTCATCTCGGCTCGTAGGCTGCCCGGGTGACTGACACAACAGACGGTGAGCCCGACCAGGAGGCGCATGCGCAGGATGGGGTGCCCACGCAGCAGCAGACGTCATCCGAACAGGTTAGGCGTCCCCTGGGCGGAGGTGACCCGGGTGGCAACGTCTACCACTACACGAGCGCCGCGGGACTCGTCGGCATCGTCAACAGCCGACGTGATGCCGACGTCTCGCGCAGGCTGACGTTCTTCGCGTCGGATGTTCTGGGGATGAACGACATCTCGGAGTTGGCGTTCGGACTGGAGATCGTGCGCGAGCATGCCGAACGTCTCGCGCAGGGTGGCGAGCAACAGGAGTTCTTCGAGAGCTGGCTTCCGATACTTGAGAAGTACCTCGGCACTCCGACCCTAGACACTCTCCGCGTGGCGCCCCGCCCTTGCGTGTGTGCGGTGAGCTTCACGAGCGGCGACGATCTGCTCAGCCAGTGGGTGACGTATGGCTCTGGAGGTGGGTTTGCGATCGGGCTGGCGCCGGAGACCCTCCGCGGTGCTACCTATACGTCCTCCAACATCCGAACGGCTGAGCCCAAGACCTTCAAGTGTTCTTTGGGAAGGGTGTACTACGGGGAGGACGCCCGCGCGCAGAGTGCCGAGATACCGCTGTTCACGTCAGCGGGAGCGCAGGCTCTTGCCGCGGTCACAGGGCTCCAGGGAATGGTGTCGGCGTTCCAGGCCTTGATGACCCGGGTCAAGGACCCGCAGCACCGGCCCGCGCCGGCTGTGGTCGAGCATGCGTCGGCGGCGATGGCGATCAGCATTGCGGCCTGGTACAAGCACGATGCTTTCAAGCCCGAGCAGGAGTGGCGTCTGCTGGTCGGTGGGGGAAGTCGGGGTGATCTCGCCGAACTGCTCAGTGGGAACCACCCACCCGAGTTCCGCGCGGCCGGGCTACGGTTGCTGCCCTACAGACCCGTGACCACGACTGCGGTCGCCGATCAGCCGGTAATCCGCGACCTCGTAGTCGGGCCAGCCCCCGACCAGGTGCCGCTCGTGCACGCCGCCCAGCAGCTTCTACTCGCGAACGGCCACGATCCATCGGTAGTTCGCGCTTCCACGATTCCATACAGAGGCTGGTGACGGAGACTCACCGGCACCTAGCGGTCGCGGTTGTTCATTCGGCTAACAGCCGCGACCGCGAGGCAAACCGCGGCTATATCTGCAGGTCACAGCGTTTCGCGGTCGCGCGGTCGCGGTTTCCGCCTCAGCCCGGGGAGACGTCTCCGCGGAGTGTGTCAGCACGTGAATCTTAGAATAGCTACTAAAAACTGGTGCTTCGTATCTAGGACATACCGGTATGTATGCACGCTGAGACGTGGATAGGTGGTCTGAGGGCAGAACCGCGACCGCGCGACCGCGAAACGCTGTGACCTGCGGAAAGGGGCGCGGTCGGCGTCGCGGTCGCGGCTGTTAGGAACGCAAACAACCGCGACATGTTTCTAGACGCGCGTCGACCCCGCCGAGGATGCCTCGACGGGGGTCGATCCAGGTGAGCTGGTCACGCCATCGAGTAGACCCCGTCCACGTCCACGGTGAGCACCTCGCCGTGAACCAGGGCACCCAGGCGCATCTGCAGATGCGCCTTCTGCCGCTCGCTGCACAGCCGCCGAATCGCGGCGTACGACGGCCGCTTCCCCTGTTGCAGCAGCCGGCCGACCACCGTGATGATCCGCGCGTCCAGGTCGACGGCGAACTCCGCGTCGGCCGCGACCTCGCCGCGCTTGGCCGCCGAGCGGGTCCTGCCCTGCTCCAGCCCGCGCCCCTCGGCCGCGACCTGCCCGGCGCGGGTCGCGCGGGCCATGGTGCGCCGCATGCACTGCTCGCGGAGCTGCATCACGAGGCCGGCGGCCTCCCAGTGAATGTCGCTCGGCTGCTCCAGGCCGTCCATGATCGCCAGCAAGGCCATCACCTTCAGCCGCAGGAAGGTGGCGTGACCGAGGAGCCGCGCCACGGGGTCGTCCTCGTCGTCCTGCGACTCGCCGTAGGGGTCGTCGTCCACCTCGACGGCTTCGAGTTCGGCCTCGATGAACGCGCGAGCCGCGGGCGGCCACTCGATCCACCGCGGCTGCTCCTCCCCCACGGTGCCGATCACCACGGCATCGGGCAGCATCGTTGCGTTCGGGGCCGCCTGGTACGCCAGAGCGAGCGGGGCAGGAGGCTCGGCACCATCGGGCTTACGCCGCGTCACCGGTGCCCACAAGATGCGCTGCGGGGTGCCGCGGTTTCCCTCGGCCCACAGCGGGATCGTGGCGTCCGGCTGGCAGCCGAGGAGCGCGCCGAGCCGGTAGGAGTGCGGCAGCAACCGGGTGCGCAACTCCACGTTGCCTGTGGTGGTTCCGACCATGGCGCCCATCCACATGCTGCGCCACATGGGCGCGAACTTCGTGCCCTGCCGCACCATCTCCGCGAACACCGCGTCCACCTCATCGGCCACCATCAGGACGGCCTTCGCCATCTCGGTGAACACGTAGTCGTAGCTGACCTCGTCGCCCTGGCCGGTCTTCTCCCTGCGCATGAAACCGAAGCTCTTGACGATGCCCTCGCCGGTGCCCTCAGGGATCAGAACGTCGTCAGGCAGCGGCACCAGGTACGCACCCGCGTCCATGCTCTCCGTTTTCCCCGCGTTCGGCTTGCCGACCAGCCCCGTGAACAGGTTCAGCGACCCGCCCTGCCGCGCCGTGCCGCGCCGGCCACCGGCGGTCAGCAGACGGACGTGTGGGCCTACCGCAACAGCGGTCCGCGTGAGCGTCACCGCCAGCAGCCCCTGCCGGCCGACCCCGAGCGCAGCGGCGGCGGCGGACACGGTGCGCAGGCCAGGCGTCATGGTGAACAACCGCGCCTCGATGGGCGCGGCCTCGGCACTCCAGCTGGCGGGTCGCGCTGCCGGGGCAGCAGCCTCACCGCCTTCGGCGCCCGAGGTCGCTCCCTGCGTCGCCGTCATCCGCGGCGCGGCTTCCTCAGCCGCGATCGCGGCCTCGACGTCCGCCTCGGCGATCCCGCGGACCGCTGCGGCCAGTGCGACCGGGGTCAGCAGCGAACCGGGGGCGACGCCCAGGCGCGAGGCGACGCCGGCCTCGAAGGCGTGGGCGGTACCGCTCCACCTGCAGCCGGTGCTGTGCAGCTGGATTCCCGGCGTGCCGTCTACGGCCCACACTGGGCACGCGCACACGAGTGACTCGACCCGATGCGGATACACCAGCGACAGCGCCGCGATGCCCACGCTGGTCTCACGCCCGCCGATCCAGCGGTCCCAGGCCCGACGGCTGAACGGCGGGCCGGGCGGGACCGCAGCCGCAGCCGCAGCCGTAGCCGCCTGACGCGCCTCGGCGTCGCTGTAACCGGCCGCGTACGCCTCTGCCTCGCCGGCCAG
>NZ_BAABFR010000111.1:0-15887 GCF_039541155.1 Tsukamurella soli | reverse complement strand
GACGGTGCCGGGCCCGCCTGGGGGCCCGCCGGGAGCGCGATCGGCGGGGCGGTCTGCTCGGCCGGCGCGGTGCGGACGGTGCGTGGCCGGATCGGCTTCAACGGCAGCGGGCTGACCAGCACCTTGAAGCCGCGGCGCCGCGGAAGGGTGAGCCGGAAGCACGCCCCGTTGCCCGGCTCGCCCCATGCCTCGAGCCGGCCGTTGTGCAGTCGCGCGTCCTCGATGCTGATCGCGAGCCCTAGTCCGGTGCCACCCGAGCGGCGCACCCGCGACGGGTCCGAGCGCCAGAACCGGTTGAACACCAGCTTCTCCTCGCCGGGGCGCAGTCCGACGCCGTAGTCGCGGACGGTGATGGCCACTGCGTCGGCGTCGCCGCGCATCGTCAGGATGACGGCCTTTCCCTCGCTGTGGTCGACGGCGTTCGCGAGCAGGTTGCGCAGGACCCGCTCGACCCGGCGCGCGTCGACGTCGGCGATCACCGGCTCGTCGGGGATGTCGACGATCAGCTCCGTACCGGCGTCGTCGGCGAGCCGCTGCACCGTGTCCACCGCGGCCGCGATCGGCACCGCCACGTCGACCCGCTCGGAGTGCAGCTCGGCGACGCCGGCATCGTGCCGGGAGATCTCGAGCAGCTCCGCGAGCAGGGTCTCGAACCGGTCGAGCTCCGTGACCATCAGCTCGGTCGTGCGCCGCAGCGACGGGTCGAGGTCGTCGGCGGAGTCGTGGATCATGTCGGCGGCCATGCGGACGGTGGTGAGCGGCGTGCGCAGCTCGTGGGAGACGTCCGAGGTGAACTGCCGCTGCAGGTTGCCGAACTCCTCGAGCTGCGTGATCTGCCGCGACAGCGACTCGGCCATGTCGTTGAACGACATGGCCAAGCGCGCCATGTCGTCCTCACCGCGCACGGGCATGCGTTCCTTGAGACGCCCGTCCGCGAACCGGACCGCGATCCGGGCGGCCGAACGCACGGGCAGCACCACCTGCCGCGCCACCAG
Source organism: Tsukamurella soli (assembly GCF_039541155.1). NCBI lineage: Bacteria > Bacillati > Actinomycetota > Actinomycetes > Mycobacteriales > Tsukamurellaceae > Tsukamurella > Tsukamurella soli. The sequence goes on along the minus strand of NZ_BAABFR010000111.1, from coordinate 14,892 downwards.
GAGCGAGATCGCCGCCAGCAGAACGAGCAGCACGAGGCCGCCCGTGAGCAGCGTCGAGCGAACCAGCGAGAGGGTGTTCTCCTCCTGCGTCAGGGGGAACACCAGGTACATCTCGAGCCCGGCCACCGACGAGGAGATCGGCGTGCCGATCACGAGCGACTTGCCGTACCGGCCCGACGAGTCGGTCACCGTGTCGTACTGGTAGCTCGCCTGCCCGGACCGCACGAAGGTCTGCAGTGTCGTCGGGATCTCGGACTCCGATCCGACCACCACCCCGGCGCGGCCCTCCATGCGCGGCACGATCAACACCGGGTCGAACGAGCCCGCGCCCGAGGTGGTCTGGCCGCTGTCGCTGCTGAGGCTGGTGAGGTTGCTGCGTACCGCCCGCAGGGCTGCGTCGATACCGTCGGACCGCACGTCGGCCGAGCTGAGGAACCGCTCGACGGTCTGCTTGGCGCGCGCCGTCTCCTCCTTGGCCGCGCTCAGCTTGGCGTCCAGCAGCTGGTTCGCGATCTGCGACGTGAGCACGAAGCCCAGCATCAGCAGCACCGCGAGGCTGAGGGCGAGCGTCGAGGTCACCACGCGCAGCTGCAGGGAGCGCCGCCAGACCCGTCCGAGGTACGACGGTGTCAGCTTCATCGCCCGCGCGGAACCGCGCGAGACGTCGCCGCGCAGCTGCTGCGTGAGACCCCGACGGCGGATCCGAGCCGTGCGGCGCGCGGCCGTGGCCGACCGGAGCAGACCCTTTCCGCCCCCGCCCGGCACCGCACCGAACACGCCGGGCTCCGCCGCCGCCGATATCGCGACGTCGGGTGCTATCGCCTCGCGGGCGTCGTCGTCGAGTCCGCTCACGCCGGCCCGGCTTTGTAGCCGACCCCCCGCAGCGTGAGCACGATCTCGGGGTTCTCCGGGTCCTTCTCGATCTTCGCGCGTAGCCGCTGCACGTGCACGTTGACCAGGCGGGTGTCGGCCGGGTGCCGGTAGCCCCACACCTGCTCGAGCAGCACGTCGCGGGTGAACACCTGGCGCGGCTTGCGCGCGAGGGTGACCAGCAGGTCGAACTCGGTGGGCGTGAGCAGCACCGGCTCGCCGTCCCGGGTCACCTTGTGCGCGGGCACGTCGATCACCACGTTGCCGATCGCGAGCAGCTCCGCAGGCTCGTCCTCGGTGCGGCGCAGGCGCGCGCGGACCCGGGCCACCAGTTCCTTCGGTTTGAACGGCTTGATCACGTAGTCGTCGGCGCCGGACTCGAGGCCCAGGACCACGTCGACGGTGTCGGACTTCGCGGTCAGCATGATGATCGGCACCGAGCTGTCTGCGCGCAGCACCCGACACACGTCGATGCCGTTCATGCCCGGCAGCATGAGGTCCAACAGCACCAGGTCGGGCCGGAACTCACGCGCCGCGCTCAGCGCCGCCGTGCCGTCGCCGACCACGGCGGAGTCGAAGCCCTCGTTGCGGAGGACGATCGTGAGCATCTCCGCGAGCGCAGGGTCGTCGTCGATCACCAGGATCCGCGATTTCATGCTGTCCATAGTGTCACCCGGGGTCCGTATGTCCGGCTCACGACACCGCCAGTCGCGGGCCGTGTCCAGGCCGTCCCCCGTATCCTCCTGCTTCATGGCGAGACTGGTAGCGATCGAGGGACTCGACGGCGCGGGCAAGAACACCATCACCCGGGCCCTGACCGCCGAGTTCGCGGCGCGCGGCGCCACCGTCGGCTCGCTCGCGTTCCCGCGGTACGGCCGATCGATCCACGCCGATCTCGCCGCGGAGGCGCTGCACGGCGCGCACGGCGACACCGCCTCGTCGGTCTACAGCATGGGTCTGCTGTTCGCACTGGACCGCGCCGATGCACGCGATGAGATCGGCGTGCTGTTGGGCGGCCACGACGTGGTGCTGCTGGACCGGTACGCGGCATCGTCGGCCGCCTACTCCGCGGCGCGGCTGGGCGAGGGCGCCGACGGCGGGGCGGCCGCGTGGGTGGCCGACCTCGAGTTCGGCCGGTTCCGGCTGCCTGTCCCCGACCTGCAGGTGTACCTGGAGGTACCGGCCGCGGTGGCCGCCTCGCGAACGCGGTCGCGGGAGGCCGCGGACGCCTCGCGTGCCCGCGACGCCTACGAGCGCGACGGCGATCTGCAGGAACGTACGGGAGCGGTGTATCGGGGTCTCGCCGCGAGTGGGTGGGTGAGCCCGTGGTACGTGCACGCCGACGGCGACTCCCCCGCCGAGTTGGCCGAGGCGATCGCTGCCTCGTAGTGCCTCGACGTTGGAGCGCGTCGACGTTGCAGAGCTCAGCGCGGCGCGCACGCGTTCACCCGTTCACCCGTTCACCCGTTCACGAAGTGACGGCATCCGCGCGGCGCGGCGCGGCGACGGACTCCCGACGGATGACGTCGGCGGGCAGCAGATGTCGACGGCGCCCCGGCTGGCCGGCCAGGCTCTGCAGTAGCACGGTCGCGGCGCGTGCACCCATGTCGTACGAGGGCCGACGTGCCGCGGTGATCCCGGGTGTGGTGACGGTCATCCAACGGGCGTCGTCGAGGCTGGCCACCGACACGTCGCCGGGAATGCGCAGACCGCGGCGCAGATCTGGGATCGGCCGAGCTACTGCAGCCAGGGCGCGTACGGACCGTGGCGCGCCGTCGACCGGCTGTTGTGTCTGCTGGACCAGGAATCGGTCCCCGCGACCTTCTTCATCCCGGCATGGGTGGTCGAGCACTGGCCGGCGCAATGTCGCCGGATCGTGTCGGCCGGCCACGAGGTGGGCCACCACGGCTACCGCCACGAGAAGTACTGGGACTGGGGTTGACCCCGTTCGGTGGACACCGGTTAAGCGGCTTCCGCCGCCGGTGTCAACGCCTGCGTCTCGAACTCCACCGGGCTGATGTAACCGAGGGCACTGTGCCGCCGACGTCGGTTGTACACGGTCTCGATCCACCCCGCCACCGCGTGGATCGCATCCATGCGGGTGGCGAACTCGTGCCGGTCGTAGAACTCGGTCTTCAGCGTCGACCAGAAACTCTCCTGCTGCGCGTTGTCCCAACACACCCCGGTCCGCCCGACCGACTGTAACACACCCAATTCCGTTGCCACCGTTGCCATCTGATTCGAGGTGTACTGGCAGCCCCGGTCCGCGTGGAACACCACGCCGGCGACCGGCCCGGCCGCGAGATCCCGCAGCGCGACCGCCCGCCGCAACGCCGCCTCCACCACGTCGGTATGCAGCGAATCCGAGAACCCATACCCCAGCACCCGCCGGGAACAGCCGTCCCGCACCGCGCACAGGTACAACCAGCCCTCCCCGGTCCGCAGATACGTGATGTCGGAGGTCCACACCGCGTTGAGCTTCCCACGGTCGAACCGGCGGCCCACCAGATCCGGCAGGCTGTGCACCCGCCCGTCGGCGATCGTCGTCACCGGCGTCCACCGCCGCGGACTGATCCCTTCAATACCGTTCTCCCGCATCACCTTCGCCACAGTCTTCCGGGACACCACCTCCCCGGCCTCACGCAGGTCCGCCAGGATCCGCGGCGCTCCGTTGACCCCGTCCGACGCCGCGTGCGCCGCCGCGACCTTCTCCACCAACTCCGCCCGCCGCCGTGCTCGCGGCCCGGGTCCCGCAGCCCGCGCGGCCTTCCACGCGTAGAACCCCGACCGTGACACCCCCAGCAGGCGAGCCGACCGGCCGACCCCGTACACGGCCTTCTCCGCGTCGATCACAGCGAACGCCTGCTCGGGTTCGAACCCTGCTCGGTCGCGAAGAAGGCCGCAGCTTTTTTCAGGAACTCCCGGTCCATCCGCAGCTCAGCGACCTCCCGCCGCAGGCGATCGAGCTCCGCACGCTCGTCGACGTCCAACGCATCCGGCGGGGCGTCCATCTGCGATCTCGCCACCGCGACCCACCGGCCCAGCAACGCCTCACCGACACCGATCTCCCGGGCGACCTCCGCGATCGTCCGCCCGGTATCGATCACCAGATGCGCAGCCTCCCGCCGATACGCGGGCGTGTAGCTCTTGCGCTTCGCTCCCATACGAACATCCTCCCCCGCCAGGCAGCACCTGCCCAGCCAGTCGGGGTGTCCACCGAACGGGGTCAACCTCAGGACCTCACCGATGCCGAGCAACGCGACGTCATCGCCTCCAGCCAGGAGATATTCGCCGCCGAACTCGGGCGGGCGGCGCGCGGGTTCCGGACACCGTCGGGCGACTGGCGGCCGGGCACCCCACAGCTGCTGGCGGATCTCGGCTTCCGCTACTCCAGCTCCCTGCGCGGGGACGACCGGCCCTATCGGCACCCGGACGCCCCCGGGCTGGTCGAGATCCCGGCCCGCTCCGAGCTGGACGACTACACCAGCCTGGCGTACACCCGCGATCCGGACTGGCCGAGCGGCGGGGCACGGATAGCGTCCTACTCCGAGACCCTTGACACGTGGACCCGCGAATTCGACGGCTACCACGCCTCGGGGCTGGCGCTGGTGATCATCTTCCACCCCACGTTCGTCGGTCGACCCGGCCCGGCGGAGCTGCTGCGCCGCTGGCTGGAGCACGGTCGGCCTCCGGGGAGAACGCACTTACCGGGGCGGCACTGTGGAATGGCGTGGGGATGTGGGACGGCGTGGGGACGACGGGGAGCGCGCCGCAAGCGCGATGCAAGCACAACGCAAGCGAGCGGCAGGCGCGGGCGCCTACGCTCGCCCTACCAGTCACTCCCTCGCTACAACCCACTCCCTCGCTACAACCTCCCTCGCTACAACGGAGCCCACTATGCGCGCACGCATCGCCGCCGTCCTGGCCGCCGCCACGCCCCTCGTCGTATTCGGCACCGGAGTCTTCGGTGCCGGCACCGCATACGCGGCGCCGACCTGCGACCGCGGCCAGACCCTGATCCGCTCGATCGACACCGTCTCGGCCGGGGTCGCGATCTGCCAGTGGCAGGGCGACGGCCGGCTCGAATACCACGGCATGGCGAAGAGCTCCGGCAACATCATCGACCTGCCCGCGAGCAGCCGCAGCGGACCCCGGGGCACCGTGTACTACGCGATCAACAACGGCTACGAATACGACGTCTACCCCGATGGCCTCACAATCCTCAACCCAGACGGTTCGGTCATGAGCTCGGAGCCGGCGCTCTGACGCCGGGGGTCTCCGGAAGACGACCCTGCCACCGTCGCGAACCCGCATATGGACTTCGCGACGGTGGCAGGGTCGTTCTTCGGCGGGCGTTGGTCAACGCGGGCGTGACTCGTCGAGATCATGGACGCGACTCATTGCGGCGCACCAGTTCTCGGCAGGCTGCGAGATCGCGCGCAGGATGTCGAACGCATCTGTGAGTCGCGCCTCGACATTGACGTCGAGAAGCGAACCCGCATGCGCGACTCTGTGGCGCAAGCGCACCAGCCGGTCGACACGGTCGTGCATCGCACGCTGCACGGCTACCGAGTCTCGCGCGACGGGCGAGAAGGCGTGCCGCAACGCGGCCGACCACAGCGGGTCGACCCCGTCGGCACGGCCAGCCGGTCGCAACAGTCTCGCCCACACCCCGAACGACAGTTGGGCAACGACGTCGTCATGCCGCACCGGCTCCCCCTTCCTCGGATGCCCAGGTTCCCTGGTCGACCGGACCCGATCCGCGAGGACATGCGCTTGCGCCAACGCAGGAGCGATCCTTCCCCGCAGCGGTGGCGCGGCGTCCAAGGTCCAGTCGGCTGAATAGAGAACTCCCGTGCGCGGATTCGAACCGCGGGTTGGGTTCCACTCACCCAGCGCACGGTCGAGCGAGTTACGAAGGGAGACCTCGACGAATACGAGCACCTCCTGCAGCGCAGCTCCGATTCGAATGTTCCACAGGTATAAGCGGTGCGATAGCGCGGTCGCCATAGACCTCAGCCAGCTACGGCGCCAGCCGCGCCTCGCTGATCAATACCAGCACAGCCTCGTCACGCACATCATCGACATCCACGACACTGCTCCCCCATGACATGGTTGCCCCGAACCGGACAAATTTCTGATAAGCGATCAGGTCATGGCGAGGGACAGGATTCGTCGTCTCTACAAAGTCGACCGCCCGGGAGTGCGCACTCCCGGGCGGTCGCATGTCTGGGGTCAGATCGGTGAAGATCAGACGGCGACCGGATCCAGGAGCTCGGCGCCGGTCGCGGCGCGGACCTCGTCGCGGGTCACGCCGGGGGCGGTCTCGGTCAGCACGAGGCCGTCGTCGGTGACGTCGAGCACCGCGAGGTCGGTGACGATGCGCTGGACGCAGCCGCGGCCGGTGAGCGGGAGCGTGCACTCGGTGAGGATCTTCGGGGCGCCCTTGCGGGTGCAGTGCTCCATCATCACGATCACGCTGCCCGCGCCGTGCACCAGGTCCATCGCGCCGCCCATTCCCTTGACCATGTGTCCTGGGACCATCCAGTTCGCGAGGTCGCCGCGGGCGCTGACCTGCATCGCGCCGAGCACGGCGACGTCGACCTGCCCGCCGCGGATCATGCCGAACGACGCGGCCGAGTCGAAGTAGGACGCACCCGGCAGGACCGTGATGGTCTCCTTGCCGGCGTTGATCAGCTCGGGGTCGAGCTCGTCCTCGGTGGGGTACGGGCCCACGCCGAGCACGCCGTTCTCCGAGTGCAGGACCACGGTGACGTCGTCGGGGATGTGGCCCGGCACCAGCGTCGGCATGCCGATGCCGAGGTTGACGTACTGGCCGTCCACCAACTCGCGCGCCACGCGCGCGGCCATCTCGTCTCTGGTCAGTGCCATTGAGTCGCTCCTGGTTCGTGAGTGCTACTGAGCGGTGCGGACGGTCCGCTGCTCGATGCCGACGGTGACGGGCCCGACCTCCACGACGCGCTGCACCTGGATGCCGGGGGTGTGGACGTTCTCCGGGTCGATCTCCCCGGGCTCGACGAGGTGCTCGACCTGCGCGATGGTGATCCGGCCCGAGGCGGCCGCGTTGGGGTTGAAGTTGCGTGCGCTGCGCCGGAACTGCAGGTTGCCGTGCCGGTCGCCCTTCCACGCGTGGACCAGCGCGAAGTCGGCGACGATGCCGTGCTCGAGCACGTAGGTCACCCCCCCGAACTCACGGGTCTCCTTCGGTGGACTGGCGACGGCGATCCCGCCGGTGCCGTCGTACCGCAGCGGCAGGCCACCGTCGGCGACCTGGGTTCCCACCCCCGCCGGTGTGAAGAACGCCGGGATTCCGGCGCCGCCGGCGCGCATACGCTCGGCCAGCGTGCCCTGCGGGGTCAGCTCGACCTCGAGCTCACCCGAGAGGTACTGGCGGGCGAACTCCTTGTTGGAGCCCACGTAGCTCGAGACGGTGCGCCGGATCCGGCGGCGCTCGAGCAGGACACCGAGCCCGAAGCCGTCGGTGCCGCAGTTGTTGCTGATCACCTCCAGGTCGCGCGCGCCTTGATCGAGAAGGGCTGCAATGAGGATCTCGGGCACGCCGACCAGCCCGAAGCCGCCGACCGCGATGCTTGCGCCGTCTGCGATGTCCGCCACCGCCGCAGCTGCGGAAACCACTGTCTTGTCCATGCCGGAGAACTGTAGCAGTCTTGTGCGCATTCCGCACTAGCGTTCGCATCTCGAACATTTTTCGTCGATACTGTTGCGCCGATCACGCCCTGCCACGTATCGTGTTCACATGCCGAATGGTCGTCCGCAATACGAACCGGTGGCTCGCGAACATCGAGCCGGCAGCCCCAGCCCCCTTTTCGTCCCCCACATGGATGCCGAGGTCACCTCATGACAAACACCGCCGACCAGACCGCAGCCGCGAGCACGTTGGTCCTGCCCCCGTCGTACGCGCCGGCCGCGAACTCGAACGGCCCCGTCAACGCGCAGCGCGACTTCCGCGACTACCGGACCACCACGCTGCGCAACCCGAAGCATGACCTGCATCTGATCCCGCAGCGGCTCACCGAGCTGACGGGCCCGGTGCTGGGCGAGGGGCGGGTCACCGCGGACGACGCGAACCTCACACTGTGGAACGGTGGCGAGGCGGTCGGGCAGCGGATCATCGTGCACGGGCGCGTGTTGGACGCGGACAACCGCCCGGTGCCCGGTGTGCTGCTGGAGATCTGGCAGGCGAACGCGGGCGGCCGATACCGCCACAAGGTCGACGTCTTCCCCGCGCCGCTGGACCCGCACTTCAACGGCGTCGGACGCACGGTCACCGACGAGCAGGGCCGGTACCGGTTCCTCACCATCAAGCCCGGGATGTACCCGTGGGGCAACCACGTCAACGCCTGGCGCCCCGCGCACATCCACTTCTCGCTGTTCGGCCGAGCGTTCACGCAGCGTCTCGTCACGCAGATGTACTTCCCGGACGACCCGATGTTCTTCCAGGACCCGATCTACAACTCGGTGCCCGACGGCTCGCGCCAGCGCATGGTGTCCGAGTTCGACTACGCGTCCACCGAGGACAACTGGGCGGCCGCCTATCGTTGGGACATCGTCCTGCGCGGCGCCAAGCAGTCCGTCTTCGAGAACTGACGCGTTCGACAGCCACGACATCAAGGAGCGCTGAGCACATGGCCGACCTGCACCTGCCCAATCCCGCCGCCGACCCGAGCCTGGACGTCGAGCGGATCTACTCCCCCCTCACGCCGCCGAACCCCGAGACGCGGCCCTCCAACCCCGTGTATCCGGTCCATCCCGGCACGTACGAGACCGTCGAGTTCGCGCCCACGCCGTCGCAGACGGTGGGCCCGTACTGGTCGATCGGCCTGTACATCGGCGATGGTGGCGAGGTGGTCCCCGAGGACGCCGAGGGCGCGCTGCTCATCGAGCTGACCGTGCTCGACGGTGCCGGCGACCCCATCGCGGACGTGCTGCTCGAGACCTGGCAGGCCGACGCCGCCGGCCGGTTCAACCACCCCGACGACCCGCGCGGCGCGGCCGAGCCCACCCCACCGGGTTTCCGCGGCTTCGGCCGGATCATCGTCGACCAGCACGGCACCGGCCTCGTGCGCACCGTCAAGCCCGGCGCGCTCCCCGCGGAGGACGGCCTCGTCGAGGCGCCCCACATCGATCTCGGCGTGTTCGCCCGCGGCATGCTCGAGCGCCTCTTCACGCGCATCTACTTCCCCGACGAGGCGGCCGCCAACGCCGCCGACCCGGTCCTGGCATCGCTCCCCGAGTCCGAGCGCGGCAAGATCATCGCCACCAAGACCGACACCGGCTACAAGATGACGATCTACGTCCAGGACGACCGGGGCCGCGAGACCCCGTTCTTCGCGATCTGACGGCCTGGGGGCTTGCAAAGGTGACGTCTGAGCTGTTCGACCCGCTGTACGGGATCGACGCCGTGGCCGACACCGTCGACGACGGTGCCTGGCTGCGCGCGATCGTCGCCGTCGAGGCGGCCCTGTCGCGCGCCCTCGGCGACGCCGGCGCGGCGGAACGGGCCGACGCCGACGCCGCGGCCGCCCTTGCGGGGGCGCTGGAGCTCGACCCGGCGGAGATCGGCCGCGACTCGGTCTCGGGCGGCAATCCCGTGATCCCCGTGGTGAATCGGTTGCGGGCCGCTGCCACGGCGGCCGGGCTGCCGAGCGGCTCGGTGCATCGCGGCGCGACGAGCCAGGACGTCATGGACACCGCCCTCGTGCTGTTGATCCGGGACGCCTCGGCCCGGGTCGCCGACCGGCTCTGGGCTGGATCGGATCACGCGGCAGGACTGGCGCGTGCGCACCGCGATACCCCCGCCGCGGCACGCACGCTGGGCCAGCAGGCGCTCCCGACCACCTTCGGCGCACTGGCGTCGGGATGGGCGCTGGGGCTCGCGGAGGCCGCAGCCGACGTCGCCGCCGCAGCAGCCGCGCTGCCCGTCCAGTTCGGTGGGGCCGCAGGTACTCTCGCGGCACTGTACCCACACGGGCTCGACGTGGCCGACGCCCTCGCCGATCGCCTGGGCCTGCCGCGCCAGGTCACCGTGTGGCACACACGACGCCGCCCGCTACACCTGGTGGCCGGCGCCCTCGGCTCGGCCTGCGGGACCGTGTCCAAGGTCGCGACCGACGTGGTGCTCATGGCGTCGACGGAGGTCGGCGAGGTCGCCGAGGCCTTCCCCGGTGGATCGTCCGCCATGCCGCACAAGCGCAATCCCACGGCAGCGGTGACGGCGCGGGCCGATGCGCGCCGCGCGCCGGGGCTGGTGGCGACGCTGCTCGCGTCGTCCGATCACGAGTTCGCCCGGGCCGCCGGTCCATGGCACGCGGAGTGGCCGACGGTGACGGAGCTGCTACGCGTGACCGGCGGGGCGGCGGCACGCCTGGCGGTCTCGCTCGACGGCCTGGTAGTACACACCGACGCGCTGGCGCACAACCTCGACATCACCCGGGGCGCGCTGCTCGCCGAGCGGGTGACCGGCGCGCTGGCGCCGTACACCCCCGACGCGCGGCGCATCGTCACGGACGCCTGCCTGTCCGGTCTACGACTCGACACCGTCGATGCGATCACCACGCACGTCCCGGCCGACCACGTGCGCGAACTGCTCGATCCCGCAGGCTATCTCGGGCATGCGGGCGATCTCGTCGACCGGGCTCTGGCCCGGGTCGCGCAGCTGCGCCGCACGACGACCACCATCACGAAGGAGACCCAGCAGGCATGAGCGATTCCGGCACAGTCGAACTCGCCTACGAGCGCCGCGGCCCCGCAGGTGCCACCCCGATCGTGTTCCTCGGCTCCCTCGGCTCCGACCGGGCGATGTGGCTGCCGCAGGTCTCGGGGCTGTCGGCGGACCACGACACCGTCGCCGTCGACCTGCGCGGTCACGGCGAATCCCCGGTCCCCACAGGGCCTTACACCGTTTCCCAGCTCGCCGGCGACGTGGCCGCGCTGCTCGGCCGCCTCGGCATCGAGTCGGCGCACGTCGTGGGGCTGTCGCTGGGCGGTGCGGTGGCCCAACAGCTCGCGATCGACCACCCGGGACCGGTCCGTAGCCTCACGCTGCTGTGCACCTCGGCGCGATTCGGCGAGCCCGCGGGGTGGACCGATCGGGCAGCGGCCGTGCGGGCGGATGGAACCGGCTCGATCGCGGCCGCGGTGGTGGGCCGGTGGTTCACCGCCGCACTCGCGCACCGGGATCCGCCGCTCGTCGAGCGGATGCGGGAGATGGTCACCGGCACGCCCGACGAGGGCTACGCCGCATGCTGCGAGGCACTGGCCGTGTTCGACTCGCGTGCCGACCTCGGCCGGATCACCGTGCCCACGTTGGTGATCGGCGCCATCGAAGACCCCGCGACGCCGCCCGAACACCAGCGGCTGCTCGCCGACGGCATCGTCGGCGCCCGGCTGCGGGTGCTCGACCATGCCGCACACCTCGCGTCGTACGAGCAGGCGGGCGCGGTGACGGCGGCCATCCGCGAGCACGTCGACGGTGCCGAGCAGCGCTCCGTCGCCTACGCGACGGGGATGCGCAACCGCCGGTCCGTACTCGGCGACACGCACGTCGATCGGGCGGTCGCGAAGACCACGCCGCTGACGGCGATCTTCCAGGACTTCATCACCCGCACCGCGTGGGGCGACGTGTGGGAGCGCCCCGGACTCGACCACGAGACCCGCCGGCTGCTGACCATCGCGATCCTCACCGCCGTCGGCAACGAGCACGAGCTCGACATGCACATCCGCGCCGCGCTGCGGGCCGGGATGGACGCCGATCGGATCGCGGAGGTGTTGCTGCACACGGCCGTATACGCGGGCGTGCCGAACAGCAACCGAGGGTTCGCGATGACCGCGGCGGCGGTCGCCGACCTCGCCGCGCAGGCTGCCCTCGACGCGCAGACAGCCGCCGCGCAGGCTACCGGGTAGGGGCCGAGACGATGCCCGCTGACCAGTCCCCGGACTACGTGCAGTCCCTCGCGCGTGGGCTGGCCGTGATCCGAGCGTTCGGCGCCGACGCGCCGCGGCAGACGCTCACCGACGTCGCGAAGGCGACGGACCTCTCGCGCGCCACCGCGCGGCGGTTCCTGCTGACTCTGACCGAGCTCGGCTATGTCGCCACCGACGGCTCGGCGTTCTGGCTCACGCCCCGGGTGCTCGATCTGGGGTACAGCTACCTGTCGAGTCTGTCGTTGCCCGAGATCGCCGGGCCACACCTGGAGACGCTGTCGGCCCGCGTGCACGAGTCGAGCTCGGTGTCGATCCTCGACGGCCGAGACATCGTGTACGTGGCGCGAGTCCCGGTGAGCCGCATCATGACCGTGGCGATCACCATCGGCACCCGCTTCCCCGCGCACGCGACGTCGATGGGCCGCGTCCTACTCGCCGGTCTACCGCCGGCCGAGCTCGACGAGTACCTCGACCGCTTCGATCCGGAGCCGCTGACCCGCCGCACGGTCGCCGATCCCGGCGAGCTCCGCGCCGCGCTCGACACCGTCCGCGCCGACGGGTACAGCCTGGTGGACCAGGAGCTCGAGGCAGGGCTGCGGTCCATCGCGGTGCCGGTCCGCGACCGGGCCGGCGCCACCGTCGCGGCCGTGAACCTGTCCACGCAGGCCAACCGCTACGCGCCCGCGCAGATGCGTAAGGATCTGCTGCCGCCGCTGCTGGAGGCAGCCCAGGCGATCACCGGCGACCTCGCCAGGGTCGGCTGACCGAACCCGATCTCCCGAATCACTTCGCACCACCTGAGAATTGGAGAACACCCATGCCCGATGCCGTCATCTGCTCGCCGCTGCGAACCCCCGTCGGCCGGTTCGGCGGGTCACTCGCGTCCGTGCCCGTGCAGAAGCTGGCCGCCGACGTACTCACCGCAATCCTCGAGCGCACCGGGCTCGACCCGGCGCGCGTCGAGGACGTGATCCTCGGCCAGGCGTCGCCCAACGGCGAGGCCCCCGCCCTGGGCCGCGTCGCAGCGCTCGACGCGGGGCTGCCGATCGAGGTCCCCGGCATGCAGATCGACCGCCGCTGCGGCTCCGGCCTGCAGGCCGTCACGCTCGCCGCGATGCAGGTACAGACCGGCGTCGCCGACCTCCTGATCGCGGGCGGCGCGGAGTCCATGAGTCGCACCGAGTTCTACACGGACAAGATCCGATTCGGCGTGAAGGCCCCGTCCGTGGGTCTCGACGACCGCCTTGCGCGGGCCCGCGTCACCGCCGGCGGCGACCGCTACCCGGTGCCGGGCGGCATGATCGAGACCGCCGAGAATCTGCGTGCCGAGTACGGCATCACCCGCGAGGAGCAGGACGCGCTCGCCGTCGCCTCGCACCACCGCGCCGCCGCCGCGCAACGCGCGGGCCGGTTCGCGAACGAGCTGGTGCCCGTGACGGTTCCGGGGCGGAAGGGCGACACGGTGGTCGACACCGACGAGCACCCCCGCGCCGACACATCGATGGAGGTGCTCGCGAAGCTGCGCCCGATCCGCGCGAAGATCGACCCGGAGTCGACGGTGACCGCCGGCAACTCGAGCGGGCAGAACGACGGTGCCGCCGCCGCCATCGTCACGACGCCCGAACTGGCCGAGCAACTGGGGCTGCGCCCTCTGGCCGTGCTGCGGTCGTGGGCGGTGTCGGGCGTCGCGCCCGCGACGATGGGCATCGGCCCCGTGCCGGCCAGCGCGAAGGCGCTCGGCCGAATCGGCCTGACGCTGGCCGACATCGGCGTGATCGAGCTGAACGAGGCGTTCGCGGCGCAGGCTCTCGCGGTGCTCAAGGCGTGGGGGATCTCGCCCGAGGACGACCGCGTGAACCCGAACGGTTCCGGGATCTCCCTCGGCCACCCGGTCGGCGCGACCGGCGGCCGGATCCTGGCGACCCTGCTGGGCGAGATGGACCGGCGCGAGGCCCGATACGGCCTCGAGACCATGTGCATCGGCGGCGGGCAGGGCATCGCGGCGGTGTTCGAGCGCGTCCGGTAACCCGGCATGACCCTGTCGAGCGGCACCGTCGCCCCCGGCGCGCCGACGCGGACGGCGACCGGTTCGGTCACCGTCCGCGCCCTGCGGCTGCTCGAGTCGTTCACCGCCGAGCGGCCCGAGCTGTCGCTGAGCGAGCTCGCTCGGCGGTCCGGAACCCCGCTCTCGACCGTGCACCGGCTGGTCGGCGACCTCATGGAATGGGGTGCGCTGGAACGTGATCCGTCGACTGGACGGATCCGCGTCGGTCTGCGGCTGTGGGAGGTGGCGTCGCTCGCGCCGCGCGCGCTATCGCTCCGCGAGGCGGCCATCCCCGTGCTGGAGGACGTCGCCGCGGTGACCCACGAGAACGTGCAGCTGGGCGTCCGCGAGGGCGACGAGGTGGTGTTCGTGGAGCGCATCCGTGGTCGGCGCTCTGTGCGGCTGCTCACCCGCGTGGGCGGCCGATTCGCGTTGCCGCCCACCGGGATCGGGCTGGCGCTGCTCGCGCACGCACCCGCCGACGTCCAGGAGCGCGTCTGCGCCGGCCCCCTGCGTCGTTTCACGCCGTACACCGTCACCGACCCCGTCAGGCTGCGCGCGATGCTCGCCGAGGTCCGCCGCAGCGGCGTCGCCGTGAGCGACCGTCAGGTCACCGACGACGCCGTGTCCGTCGCAGCTCCCGTCTTCGACCGCAGCCGCGCAATCCGCGCCGCGGTGTCCGTGGTCGTGGAGGCTGACACCGGCCGGCCCGCGCAGCTCACCCCTCTCGTGCGCGCGGCGGCGCTGTCGATCGGCCGCGCGCTCGGTTGACCATGTGCACCGTTACGTCGGCCGACGTCCCGAACATGTGCACCGTTACGTCGGCCGACATCCCGAACATGTGCACCGTCACGTCGACCCACTGCCGATAAACCGTTCTATTTTTGGGCCCTCCTGACATATGTGTGGGTCAGTTCCGGCCGGGGAGGGTGGGGCGGTGACCGCCGAGGCTGAGCATGGCGAGGGCGATGAGGGAGTCGGGGCTGTGGAAGCCGAACGCCATCCGGGCGATG
>NZ_BAABFR010000110.1:0-16127 GCF_039541155.1 Tsukamurella soli | reverse complement strand
CCAAGGAGTTGGGACTAGTGGTTGTCTTCCTAAGACCGCTTGGCCTCCGACTTGGGCGAGCTCGCACCGGGCATCGCGCTCGTACCCGCGCCCGCCGCCGGCTGGGCGGCGCGGCGGCGCGGGGGCGACGTGGTGACCGCCGTCTGCACCGAGGCCGCTCGGTGTGCGGCGCCCGTGCGCCGGATCGCCGTGTACCCCGCGCTGCGGTCGGCCGGCGTGGTCGACTCCGTGGGGCTGGGGGCCGCCGCGCGGTTGGGCAACATCGCCGGGGCCGTGCGGGTCGACGGTGCGCTGCCCCCGCCGGGCGCGGCGGTGGTGCTGGTCGACGATGTGGTGACCACCGGCGCGACCCTGCGCGAGAGTGTGCGTGCGCTTGCGCAGGCCGGGGTGCCGGTCGCCGCCGCGCTCACGGTCGCCGCGGCATGAATCCCGGCCCGGCGGGGCCTCCGGGTGACGCGCCGGGAAACCCCGCGTTGACACGCATGAACCAAATGCTGGCGGGCAGACGCCACCGGCGCTATGTTCGGGGTTACCCGTTCTCCGGTTACGGCATCGGGGTCGACCCGCCGCATCGCAAGCTGCGGCCGGCGGCCCTGTGCCTCGCGATGTGAGTGGAGGTGATCGCCACCCACCTGGCGCTCGGCAATCCGCCCGGCGCTGCCAATTGAGTCGAAATCGATTGCGTGCCTGAGATTCTCATAAGATTTTCGAGATACAAAGCCTCGGGGCTGGTACCCCCGGGCGCGCGCTGCGACGGCTCCGAACGAAAGGCATTCGCGAATGACCACTCTCTCCTCCCGCGACACCAACCGGTCCGGTTCCAGCTCGGTCGAGGTCGACCCGTTCCGCGAACCCGCCCATGCCTCCGAAGAGCGCGAGAAGGAATTCCTCAGTCCTACAGCGACAGTCGCTATCGACGGCCGCAATGTCGAAGTGCCAGAGCACTTCCGGGTGTACCTCGGCGACAAGCTCGCCCGCCTCGAGCGATTCCGGCCCACCATTCGGATCTTCGAGGTCAACCTCTTCCACGAACGCAACCGGCGACAGTCCAAGGCGTGCCAGCGACTGGAGATCACAGTCCGCGGCCGCGGCGTCGCCCGTGCCGAGGCGCGCGCCGACAACTTCTACGCCGCGCTCGAGGACGCCATCGCCAAGCTGCAGTCGAACCTGCGCCGAGCGTCCGACCGAGAGAAGGTGCACTACGGGAAACACCGCCCCGTCTCCGTCGCCGAGGCCACCGCAGCCAGCACGCTGCAACCGTCGCCGGGCGCCGCCCGCGAGGAGTTCGAGGACGTCGATCTGGAGGCGCTCGGCCTCGCCGAACACGAGCCGGGACGGGTGGTCCGGGTCAAGGAACACCCCGCCACTCCGATGACGGTCGACGACGCGCTCTATCAGATGGAGCTCGTCGGCCACGACTTCTTCATGTTCCTCGACAAGGAGACCGATCGGCCCACTGTGGTGTACCGCCGCCGCGCGTTCGACTACGGCCTGATCCGCCTCACCTAGGTTCTCGCCTACCATGGACCCCGGTCGCCGACCGGCGCGGACATCCGCGCCCCCCGGCGGCCGGGGTCTTGGTTGCGCCGACCGGGGTCATGATTGTCCGTGGAGATGAGGAAACAGGTCAGTGGTTCTTTCCAAGGTGCTGCGTTTCGGTGAAGGCCGGATGGTGAAGCGGCTGGACGCGCTCGCCTCCCATATCGAGTCGTTGGGCGACGAATACGAGTCGCTCACCGATGAGGAGCTCCGCGGCAAGACGGACGACTTCAAGGCCCTCCTCGCGGAGGGAGCCGACCTCGACGACCTGCTCCCGGAAGCGTTCGCCGCCGCTCGGGAGGCGTCGTGGCGAGTGCTCGGGCAGAAGCCCTACCACGTGCAGATCATGGGAGCCGCGGCGCTGCACTACGGCAACGTGGCCGAGATGAAGACCGGCGAGGGCAAGACCCTCACCTCGGTCATGGCCGCCTACCTCAACGGGCTCGCCGGCAAGGGCGTCCACCTGGTGACGACCAACGACTACCTCGCCAAGCGCGACAGCGAGTGGATGGGCCGCGTGCACCGGTTCCTCGGCCTCACGGTCGATGTGATCCTGGCCGGTGAGGACCCCAGCACCCGCCGGAAGGCGTACCAGGCCGACATCACGTACGGCACCAACAACGAGTTCGGCTTCGATTACCTGCGCGACAACATGGCGCACAGCACCGACGAACTGGTGCAGCGCGGCCACCACTTCGCGATCGTCGACGAGGTCGACTCGATCCTGATCGACGAGGCCCGGACCCCGCTGATCATCTCGGGCCCCGCAGACGGGTCGTCGCGGTGGTACACCGAGTTCGCTCGGATCGTGCCCATGATGGAGAAGGACGTCCACTACGAGGTCGACCTGCGGAAGAAGACCATCGGCGTGCACGAGGCCGGGGTCGAGCTCGTCGAGGACCAGCTCGGGATCGACAACCTCTACGATTCGGCCAACTCGCTGCTGGTCAGCTACCTCAACAACGCGATCCGCGCCGAGGAGCTGTACGACCGCGACAAGGACTACATCGTGCGCAGCGGCGAGGTGCTCATCGTCGACGAGTTCACCGGCCGTGTGCTGCCGGGCCGCCGCTTCAACGAGGGGCTGCACCAGGCGCTGGAGGCCAAGGAGAAGGTCGAGATCCAGGCCGAGAACCAGACCTTGGCGACGATCACGCTGCAGAACTACTTCCGCATGTACGACAAGCTCGCGGGCATGACCGGTACGGCCGAGACCGAGGCCGCGGAGCTGCACGAGATCTACAAGCTGGGCGTCATCCCGATTCCCACGAACCGGCCGATGGTGCGCCAGGACCAGACGGATCTGATCTACAAGACCGAGGAGGCGAAGTTCGACGCGATCGCCGACGACATCGCCGAGCGCCACGAGAAGGGGCAGCCGGTCCTGATCGGCACCACCTCGGTGGAACGGTCCGAATACCTCTCCCGCCAGCTGACCAAGCGCAAGATCCCGCACAACGTGCTCAACGCCAAGTTCCACGAGCAGGAGGCGGCGATCATCGCGCGCGCGGGCACGTCGGGCGCCGTCACCGTCGCCACCAACATGGCCGGCCGCGGCACCGACATCGTGCTCGGCGGCAACCCGGACATCATCGCCGACCTGCAGCTGCGCGAGCGCGGGCTCGACCCGGTGGAGACGGCCGACGAGTACGAGGCCGCGTGGGACGAGACCGTCGCGGCCGTCAAGAAGGCGAGTGCCGCCGACGCGGAGAAGGTCTGCGAGGCCGGCGGGTTGTACGTGCTCGGCACTGAGCGCCACGAGTCGCGGCGCATCGACAACCAGCTGCGCGGTCGCTCCGGGCGGCAGGGTGACCCCGGCGAGTCGCGCTTCTACCTCAGCCTCGGCGATGAGCTGATGCGGCGCTTCAACGGCGCGTCCATCGAGGCGTGGATGAACCGTGTAAGCCTGCCGGACGACGTGCCGATCGACAACAAGTTCGTCTCCCGCGCCATCCGCAGCGCGCAGACCCAGGTAGAGGGACAGAACTTCGAGATCCGCAAGAACGTCCTCAAGTACGACGAGGTACTCAACGAACAGCGCAAGGTGATCTACGAGGAGCGACGCCAGATCCTGAGCGGCGAGGACCTCTCCGAGCAGGTCGGCCACATGCTCGACGACGTCATCGGCGCCTACGTCGCCGGTGCGACGGCCACCGGGTACGTGGAGGACTGGGATCTCGACGAGCTGTGGACCGCTCTGAAGGCCCTGTACCCGATCGAGATCCCGCACCAGCAGCTGACCGGCGAGAACGAGTTCGGCGAGCGCAACGACATCACCGCCGAGGAGCTCAAGGCGGAGTTGATCGCGGACGCACACAAGGCCTACGACACCCAGCAGGCCACCGTCGATGCGGCGGGCGGCGAGGGCACCATGCGGCAGGTCGAGCGCTCCATCCTGCTGACCGTGCTCGACCAGAAGTGGCGCGAGCACCTGTACGAGATGGATTACCTCAAGGAGGGCATCGGGCTGCGCGCGGTCGCGCAGCGCGATCCCGTGGTCGAGTACCAGCGCGAGGGCTTCAACATGTTCTCCGGGATGCTCGAGGGGCTCAAGGAGGAGTCGGTGGGCCTGCTGTTCAAGGTCCAGGTGCAGCCCGCCGAGGAGGGCGACGGTATCGCACCGCCGTCGCCGGCCCCCGTAGCAGGCGCCCCCGAGCCGGTCGACATGGAGAAGATCACCCTGTCCGGACCGTCCGAATCCGGCGACGCGGAGAGCATCGGCGGGCTCGAGGACGAACCGCCGGTGTCCCGCGCCGAGCGCCGCAAACAGGCCCGTGAGGCGCAGAAGGTGGCCGCGACCGCCACGGAGACCCGCAGCCGGCACCGTCGGAGGTGAGGCAGGACGCGGGGCGGGCGCGCGGTCTCACACCACGGTCGTGAACGCGGTCCACCACCACCGTCCGCCCCCCGACTCGATGCGGCCCGCCGCGGCGAGCACCCGATCGCCACGCGTGTAGGTCAGGAAGACCTCGACGCCGAGGCGGTCGGGTTCGCGGGCCCGCTGCGGCGCGCCCGGCACCGGTCGCGGCTGCGCGATGTGCACGCGCCGCCAGGTGGAGCCCAGCGGCGGCGCCGGCGCGGTATCGGCAAGCGACCGCAACACGTCGACGACGGTGCCGGTCGCGATCGCCGTGAGGTGTTTGGCGGGGCGCCGCCGGTCGAGGACCTCGAACATCGGCCGTAGCGTGGTCAGGACGAACCGCCGTGCGTGCAGGTGGGCGTCGCCGCCGACCGGGCCGTCCGGATGGGTGGGCACCGGCACCGAGGGTCCCACCGTGAGCGGCGCCGGAGCCGTCGCGAGGCCCGGGTGCGACGGGTCAGACGCCCCGGGCGTGAGCCCCGTCAGCGGCGGCTCGGCCGCGGGCGCGCGCAGCAGGCGGAACTTACCGGCGGGTGTGCTGTGTGCGGCCGATGCGGTTCGAGCGGCCGGTGCTGTGGTCGATACCCCCATACCCATTAGACGCACGAGGGCCCCGGTCGGATCCCGATTGGTCCCGATCGGGTTTCGCACCCTCCGGGTCACCGGGCCCCGTCGCAGCGGTTAAGCTGCGGCTCAACGGGCCACATCAGCTCGCCACGGCACGGAAGGAGACGCCGATGAAGGGTCGGCTGAGCCAGGCGGACGCCGAGTTCTTCGCGTTGGAGGACTCGACCACTCCGACCCACATCGGGTCGCTGGCGATCTTCCGCAAGCCCGCGGTGGGACTCGACCACGACCAGCTGCTGAACGCGGTGGAGGAGCGGCTCGCGACGGTTCCGCGCTACCGCCAGAAGGTCAAGCAGGTCCCGTTGGGGCTGGGCCGCCCGATCTGGGTCGACGACCGCGATTTCGACATCACCTATCACGTGCGGGTCTCCGCGCTGCCCCAGCCGGGCAGCGAGGACCAGTTGCACGACCTCGTCGCCCGCCTCAACTCCCGCCCCCTCGACCGTGAGCGCCCACTGTGGGAGATGTACCTGATCGAGGGGCTTGCCGACGGCCGGATGGCCGTGTTCACCAAGTCGCACCTGGCGCTGGTCAACGGGCGCGCGGGTGGACTGGAGATCATGCAGGTCCTGCTGACGCCGACGCGGCGACTGCCGGAGCCCGCGGACGACATGTGGATGGGCCAGCACGAGCCCAGCGACGGCGAGCTTGTGGTGGGTGCCGTGGTCGATCTCCTCTCGCGGCCCAAGCGGGCCGTCTCGATGGTGCAGGGGGTGGTCGGCGAGGTCGCCGAGTCGGTCGGCGGCCTGCGCGAGGCGGTGACGGAGGTGGCCGTCCGGGCGGCCGGCATCGTGCGCTCGCGGGCGGCCGCGGCGCCGGTCCGGTCGCTCAACGTGCCGATCTCGCGCAGTCGTCGGTACGCAGTGGTCACGATGGAGCTCGCGCAGTTCCGCAAGCTCCGCACCGCATACGGCTGCACGGTCAACGACCTGCTGCTGTCGGTGGTCGCCGGCGGGCTCCGCACCTGGCTCATATCGCGTGGGGAGCCGATCTCGCAGTCGACGCAGGTGCAGGCGCTGGTCCCGATCGCCGTCGACGACGGCGTGCCCGATCAACCCCAGCGGCAGCTGCAGGCATATGTGGTGAGTCTGCCGGTGGCCGAGGGCAATACGGTGATCCGGCTGCGCCAGATCGCGCATGAGGCGGCGAGCCAGGTGGACCGCAACCGCCAGGTGGCGGCGCGTGCGCTCGCGACCGCGGGCGGCTTCCCACCGTCCACGATGCATGCGCTGGGCACCCGGACCGCGCTGAGCGTGCCGCCGCGTCTGTTCAACATCCTGGTGACCAACGCGCCCGGCCCGCAGGCCCCCGTCTACCTGGCCGGCAACGAGCTGCTCGACATGTATCCCGTGCCCCCGCTGATCGCGAATCAGGTGGTCACCATCGGCATCACGTCGTACAACGGCAAGGTGTACATGGGGCTCAACGCGGATCGCGACGGGATGTGGGACGTAGTCTCGATGACGGAGTTCCTGTACGAGGCGCTCGAGGAGCTGGTCGAGGTCGCGAAGTCCTGACGGACCATCGCGGGCCGCGCTCCGAGCGGTCGGCCGACACGAGGAGATCGATGCTGGTCTATGTTCCTGCGACGCTGAACGCGCTGACGACGCTGCAGCGCGAGGGCGAGCTGTTCCCGTTGGGCGGCACCGTCTTCGGTGTCACGCCCGCGCTGCGTGAGGCGTATACGTCGGGCGACGACGACGAGCTGGCCGAGGCGGCGATGCGTCAGGCCGCCCGGGCGTCGCTGCGACTGCTCGCCATCGACGAGCCCGACGGTGCCGAGCCCGACGGTGCCGGCGATGCCGTTGCCGACGGTGGCGGTGCCGCTGCGGGGGCCGGCGCACCGCTGCCGGTGCGGCGGGTGGTGATCACCGCCGATGTGGGGTCGGCGAAGGAGCGCCCCGACCTCGACGACGCGGTTCTCAAGGTGACCCAGCCGATCCGGCTGAAGGACGTTGTGGCGGTGCACGTCGACGTCGCCGCGGCCGAGGACGCGGTGAAGGCCGCGGCCGCGGTGGTGGACGCCGCGGACCTCGGTGACGAGGACGCCGAGCTCGCCGTGGGCGACGCTGAGGACCACGATCTGGCCTGGTACGCGACGCAGGAGCTGCCGTTCCTGCTGGAACTGCTGTGACCGATCACAGAGACCGCCGGGGAGTTGGGGCGAGCGGCCCGCGGGCAAGTATCGTTTCTGGCTATGAGCAACACTCTCCGCGGCTTCAAGGAATGGCTCGAGGGCCCCGCTAAGGACGTCGCCTCCCAGCACCCCCGCACCAACCTGGTGCGCGGTGCCGTGGCGCGTCTGACGACGCCTCTACTGCCGGACGACTACCTGCACCTGGTCAATCCGCTGTGGTCCGCCCGCGAGCTGCGCGGTCAGATCGTCAGCGTACGCAAGGAGACCGACGAGTCGGTCACTCTCACCATCCGCACCGGCTGGGGCTTCTCGACGCACTACCAGCCGGGCCAGTACGTCGGCATCGGTCTGCTCATCGACGGCCGTTGGACGTGGCGCTCGTACTCGCTGACGTCGGTACCCGAGGCGGGTGGCGGCGCACGTGAGGTGAGCATCACCGTCAAGGCGATGCAGGAGGGCTTCCTCTCGTCGCATCTGGTCAACGGCGTCGCGCCCGGCACCGTCGTCCGCATGCAGGCACCGGCCGGTGATTTCACCCTGCCGAACCCGCTGCCGAAGAAGGTCCTGTTCCTCACCGCGGGCAGTGGCATCACCCCCGTGATGTCCATGCTGCGCACGCTCGACCGCCGCGGCATCCCCGCCGACACCGACATCGTGGCCGTGCACTCGGCCCCCGACGCCGACTCGGCGCTGTTCCGTCAGGAGCTCGAGGAGTTCGACGCGGCGCATCGGAACGTGTCGATCCGGCTGCGGTACACCCGCGAGGCCGGCCGCCTGACCCCCGACAACATCGGCGAGGTCGTGCCCGACTGGGCCGAGCGCCAGACCTGGATCTGCGGCCCCGGCGTCTTCCTCAACGACATGGAGAAGGCGTGGGCGGCGAAGAAGATCAGCGACCGCCTCCACCAGGAGCGCTTCACCGTCGAGCGCGCGGACGTCTCGGCGAGCGGCGGCGAGGTCCGGTTCGCGAAGTCGAACAAGGTCACCGAGGTAGACGGTGCCACCACGCTGCTCGAGGCGGGGGAGGCCGCCGGCGTCCAGATGCCGTTCGGCTGCCGGATGGGCATCTGCCAGACCTGCGTCGTGCAGCTCACCGACGGCCAGACGCGGGACCTGCGTAGCGGCGACCTGCATGTCGAGGGCGAGCGTATCCAGACCTGCATCGCCGTCGCGGTGGGGGACTGCACGCTCGACGCGTAACCGGCCGCCTGCTGAACCGGACGAACGGCTCACACTCGACAGTATCCGTTGACAGCCTACGACTCCGTAACTTACGGTTGCGTAGGTTGATACCTACGGAAGGGTGCCGCATGGCAATCACCGACATCCCCGAGTACGCCCACTTGACCGCGGCGGACATCGAGGCGCTGGGGGCCGAACTCGACGCGATCCGCCGCGAGATCGAGATGGACCGCGGCGAGGCCGACGTGCGCTATATCCGGCGCACGATCGCCGCGCACCGGGCGCTGGAGGTGTCGGGCCGGCTCATGGTGCTCGGCGCGCGCAATCGCGGCCTGTGGTGGGGCGGCGCGGTGGCCCTGGGCGTCGCCAAGGTCATCGAGAACATGGAGCTCGGGCACAACATCATGCACGGGCAGTGGGACTGGATGAACGATCCGGAGATCCACTCGACCTCGTGGGAGTGGGACAACACCGGTACGTCGCGGCTGTGGAAGCACACCCACAACTACATCCACCACAAGTACACCAACGTCCTCGACATGGACGACGACGTGGGCTACAAGACCCTGCGCGTCACCCGTGACCAGCCGTGGACGCCGTTCAACGCCGGGAACATCGTCTACAACACGATCCTGATGCTGGCCTTCGAGTACGGCGTGGCGATCCAGCACCTTGAGCTCGGTCGCGCGATCCAGAAGTGGAACAAGCCGTACTACGACCGCGAGAAGTTCAAGCACGACGCCAAGGACGTGGGCAAGAAGGTCGGCCGGCAGGTACTCAAGGACTACGTGATCTTCCCGGCGCTGTGCGTGCCCCTGGGCGGCGGCAAGGGCTGGCGCCGGGCGATGACCGCGAACCTCACCGGCAACGTCATCCGCAACGTCTGGACCAATGCGGTGATCTTCTGCGGCCACTTCCCCGACGGCGCCGAGAAGTTCACGCTGCAGGACGTCGACAACGAGACGCAGGCGGAGTGGTACCTGCGGCAGATGCTCGGCTCCGCGAACCTCACAGGTGGCCCGGTCATCGACTTCCTCTCCGGAAACCTGAGCTACCAGATCGAGCACCACCTGTTCCCCGACCTGCCCTCCAACCGGCTCTCCGCGATCGGCGTGCGGGTGCGGGAGCTGTGCGACAAGTACGACCTGCCGTACACCGCCGGTCCGCTGCACGTGCAGTACTTCAAGGCGTGGCGCACCATCGCCAAGCTGTCGCTGCCGAACAAGTACCTCAAAGACTCCGCCGACGACGCGCCTGAGACGGCGTCCGAGGCGATGTTCGCGGGCACCGAGTTCGCCGAGGCCAGGGTCGACGAGTCCACCGGTCGTCGGTTCGGTCTCAAGGCCGCCCGGGCCGCGGTGCACGCGCGCCGGCACAGGCGCGGTCTGTCGGCCTGACACGTTCGTCCCGCAGGGGCCCGACGGTGACCACACGTCACCGTCGGGCCCCTGCCGTATCCGGGCTACCTCGAGCTGCGCCGGTCACTCGGCGCTGCGGGCCGGGTGACCGGCACGATCGTGAGGAGCGAATCGAGACCGGCGAAATCGTTCGGATTCGTGGTGAACAGCGGAAGTTCTTCGGCGATCGCGATCGATGCGATCATCAGGTCCGCGATCCGTCGGCGCGGTTTGCGGCCGACTCGGATCACCGCCGCCGCGACGCGGCCGTAGATTCGCGCAGCTTCGGCGTCGAACGCTATCGGGTCGAACTCGCTCTCCGCGCGCTGGAGGATGTCGAGCCTGCGTGCACGCTCCGTGAGTTCGTCGTAGTCGTCCTGCTCGTCGTTGCCGCGCACCTGATGCGGCCCGGCTGACAACTCAGCCATAGTGATGGCGCTGATCGCCATCGTCGCTGGTAGCTCGGCAGGGTCGATCGATCCGCGAAGGATCACGATATTCGTGTCGATGAGTCCTTGAGGGTGCGGCTCATCGGTCATACGGACTGTCCGTCTCCGAGGTGCTTGCGACTTCCTGGTCGGCGCGGAATGAGCCTGCGTCGATGCTGGGCGCGTGGCGAGACATCGTGGCGAAGTCCTGTCTCGACACGAACCGGCGCCGACGGCGTAACGGGATCAGTTCGCCGATCTCATGGCCGTCGCGCGTCACTGTGAACGACTGCCCGTGCTCGACTGCGTCCATGATCTCCCTGGATCGGCTGCGCAGGTCACGTTGGGTGATCTCCGGCTGAGTCGTCATGGACCGAGGCTACCCTTTCTGTGCCACACGGTGCTACCGCGTTTCCACGCGTAAGACAGTGCTCCCGCCCGGTGATCGACGAGCAGCCCGCGGTGGGCGGGCGCGGGAGGATTGCGTCACACAACGGCCTCGGTGGGACAACTTTGGTTTTGTTGTCCTATCGGTTCTGATACCGTGGCCGTACGTATTTCCGTGCGGATCGCCGTGTGCCGTCCGGGCGGAGGATTCACCGAACGAGTAGGACGCATACGTGGCTATCACCGACATCGCGGAGTACGCGCACCTGACCGAGGCCGACATCGAGGCGCTCGGCGCCGAACTCGACGCCCTGCGTCGCGAGATCGAGGAGAGCCGCGGCGAAGAGGACGCGAAGTACATCCGCCGGGTGATCAAGAGCCAGCGTGTCGCCGAGGCCGCGGGGCGCGTGTTCGGTCTCGCCGCCGGCGCGAAGGGCTGGAAGGGCAAGGCCGCCTGGGCGGCGTCCGCGGCGTGCCTGTCGTACGCCAAGGTGATCGAGAACAACGAGCTCGGTCACAACATCATGCACGGCCAGTGGGACTGGATGAACGATCCGGAGATCCACTCGACCAACTGGGAGTGGGACTCGGCGTCGGACGGCAAGTTCTGGCGGCACACCCACAACTACATGCACCACAAGTACACCAACGTCACCGACCTGGACGACGACATCGGCTACGGCATCCTGCGCGTCACGCGCGATCAGCCGTGGGAGCCGTACATGGCGCTGAACCCGGTGTACAACGTCATCCTCGCCACGGGGTTCCAGTACGGCAAGGCCGTGCAGCACCTCGAGCTGATGAACGCCATCAAGGCGCGGCTCAACGGGGGAGAGCAGTACGCCGAGTACGACTGGGTCGAGTTCCGTCGGCGGCTGAAGATCGTCCTCACCAAGATCGGCAAGCAGACCGCCAAGGACTACGTGCTGTTCCCCGCGCTGGCGGTGCCGTTCACCGGCTCCCGCGGGTACAAGAAGGCGGCGTCGGCCAACTACGTCGCCAACACCGTCCGCGACGTGTGGGATCACATGACCATCTTCTGCGGTCACTTCCCGGACGACGCGGAGAAGTTCACGGTCGAGGACATCGAGTCGGAGACCCTGCACGAGTGGTATCTGCGGCAGATGCTCGGGACCGCGAACTTCGAGGGTAGCAACCTGCTGCACTTCCTGTCGGGCCACCTGGGCCGGCAGATCGAGCACCACCTGTACCCGGACCTGCCCTCCAACCGGTACAACTACCTCGCGTCGCGCGTGCAGGAGATCTGCGAGAAGTACGACCTGCCCTACAACACCGGGTCGATCTGGCGGCAGTACGCCGAGTCGTGGCGCACGGTGATCAAGCTGTCGCTGCCCGACAAGTACCTCAAGGCGACCGCGGACGACGCGCCCGAGACCCACTCGGAGAAGCGCTTCTACGACGACAGCGGGGTCAGCACCGTGGTCAGGGGCGTCGTCGACGCCGACGGTCACCGGCGCGGCCTGCGTACGCACGTCGCCGAGCTGGCGGGCTGACGATACCCGGACGGGTCACGGCTGCGCTATCGTTGGGCGAAGCCTGATCGTAGGAAGGCGGCCTCGGCGTGGCCATCAATGACATAGCGCTCTACGCGCACTTGAGCGACGAGGACGTCGAGGCACTCGCCGGCGAACTCGACGCGATCCGCACCGAGGTCGAGGAATCCCGGGGGGCGGCCGACGCCCGCTACATCCACCGCGTCATCCGCGCGCAACGCGTGCTCGAGATCGGCGGGCGCGCCGCGCTTCTCGGCTCCCGCAGCCGTGTGCTGTGGGGCGCCGGGGTCTCGATGCTGGCGCTCGCGAAGATCATCGAGAACATGGAGCTCGGGCACAACATCATCCACGGTCAGTGGGACTGGATGAACGACCCCGAGATCCACTCCACCTCGTGGGAGTGGGACATGGCGTGCCCTTCGGCGCACTGGATGCACTCGCACAACTACATGCATCACAAGTACACCAACGTGGTCGGGCTGGACCTGGACGTCGGGTACGGGGTACTCCGGGTCACCCGCGACGAGCGCTGGCAGCTCAAGCGGATCATCCAGCCCCTGGGCAGCCTGCTCCTCGGCGTCACCTTCGAGTGGGGCATCGCACTGCACGACCTCGAGCTCAAGGAGGTCTTCGCCGGTAACAAGTCGTGGGACGTCGCCCGCCCGCAGCTGCGCGAGCTGGGCGTCAAGTCCGCCCGGCAGGTGGGCAAGGACTTCATCGCATACCCCCTGCTCGGCAGGGCACTCGGCGGATCGTTCCGCCGCACGGCCGGGGCCAACCTCGCCGCGAACGTGATCCGCAACGTGTGGACGTACGCGGTGATCTTCTGCGGACACTTCCCCGACGGCGCCGAGAAGTTCACGCCCGAGTCGATCGAGGACGAGACGCACGGGGAGTGGTACCTGCGGCAGATGCTCGGCAGCGCCAACATCACCGGTGGCCCGGTCATGGACTTCATGTCCGGCAACCTGAGCTACCAGATCGAGCACCACCTGTTCCCCGACCTCCCGTCGAACCGCCTGGCCGCCATCGCCGTCCGCGTCCGCGCGCTGTGCGAGAAGTACGACCTGCCGTACACCGAGGGGTCGCTGGCGAAGCAGTACGGTCTCACGTCGCGCACCATCGCCAAGCTGTCGCTGCCGGACAAGCTGCTGCGGGCCACCAGCGACGACGCCCCCGAGACGGCGTCCGAGCTGCGCTTCGCGATGCGGGACAAGCTGTCGCACGCGCAGGAGTCCGCACAGGAGCGCCTCGCGCATGCGCAGGAGTCCGCACACGACCGCCTCGTGCACGCTCAGGAGGGGCTGGCTGCAGCGCAGGAGCAGGTGCAGCGGGTCGGCCTGCGCACGGCGCTCGCCGACCTCGCCCATCGCAGGGTCGACGAGAAGCGACGGGCCCGCGCCGACCGCAAGGCGCGCCGAGCGAGGTAGTGGTCCGACCCGCGATCGTCATGGGTTCGGGGTCTGGCTCGTCATAGGGGTGGAGTCACCTTCACACCCAGACTGGAGCAAGCCATGACACACCGCATCGTGATCCTCGGGGCCGGATACGCCGGGGCGTTCGCCGCGGGGCACCTCGCCCGCCACCTGCATCCCGACGACGTCGCGATCACCGTCGTCAACGCCGAGGCCGACTTCGTCGAGCGGATGCGGCTGCACCAGCTCGCGGCCGGGCACCGACTGCGGCGGATCCCGCTCGCCAAGTTCTTCGCGGGGACCGCGATACAGCTGCGAGTGGCCGGCGTCCTCGCAGTCGACGCCGACGCCCGCACCGTCGTCGTCGCCGACGGGGACCGCATCGACAGGCTGGAGTACGACACCCTCGTCTACGCGCTCGGCAGCGCCGTCGCCGACGGGACCGTGCCCGGCGCCGCCGAGCACGCCTGCCATGTGACATCCAGGCCTGCGGCATTGCGTCTGCGGCAGCGGCTCGACGAGCTCGGCGACGGTGACCGGGTGGTCGTCGTCGGCGGGAACCTCACCGCGATCGAGACGGTCACCGAGATCGCAGAGGCCCGTCCCACACTGCGGATCGCCCTGGCGACCAGCGGAGAGGTGGGCGGATGGCTGGGCGCCGAGGCTCGGGCGCACATGCTGCGCGCGTTCGCCCGACTCGGGATCGACGTCCACGAGCTCTCGGCCGTGCATCGCGTGGAGCAGACGGGGGTGGTCACGGCGGACGGCACGGTGCTCGTGTCCGATGTCACCGTGTGGGCGGCGGGCTTCGCGACCGCACCGATCGCCGCGGCGAGCGGTCTCGCCGTCGAGCCCGACGGGAGGGTGACCGTCGATCGGATGATGCGTTCGATCTCGCACCCGGAGGTCTACGCCGCCGGCGACAGCGTCTTCGTGATCGGCGATAACGGCCGGCCGTTGCCCATGTCCTGCGCTTCGGCGGGCTTCACCAGCATGCAGGCGACGGCCACGATCATCGCCGACCTGACCGGTCGAGACGCACCGCGAAAGCCACTGCTGTACGCCGGTAACCACGTCAGCCTGGGGCGCGGGGACGCGTTGTTCCAGTTCGTCGATGGGCGAGGGATCTCGAAGCGGTGGGCCCTGCGCGGCAGGATCGCGGCCCGCCTCAAGGCGGCGATTCTGTGGGGTTCCGTTGTGAGCCTTGGGCATCCGACGTTCGGATTGCCCACACACAGGCGTCACCTGACCGCCGCTGCGGGCCGCCCCGCGGCCGCTCCCGCGGCATAGGGCGGAGTGCGTGGACACTACCGATATCGCGCGGTTCGAGGCGAACCGGGACAGGCTCGGTGCGCTCGCATACCGCCTGCTCGGCTCGGCCGCCGACGCGGAGGACGTCGTCCAGGACGCTTTCCTACGCTGGGAGCACGCCGACCGGGCGCGCGTCGACGTGCCGGAGGCGTGGCTGACGAAGGTGGTGACGAACCTCGCGGTCGATCGACTGCGCTCGGCCCGTGTGCGGCACGAACGTGCCGTGGGCGCATGGTTGCCGGAGCCCTTACTCGGGGGCGACCCGATGCTCGGCCCCGCGGAGACTGTGGAGCAGCGCGAGTCCGTCACCTTGGCGGTCCTGCTCCTTATGGAGCGCCTGACGCCGACCGAGCGCGCCGTGTATGTACTCCGCGAGGCATTCGGGCACCGCCACCGCGAGATCGCCGAGATCCTCGACATCACCGAGTCGGCCAGCCAACAGCATGCGCTCCGAGCTCGGCGGCACCTCGCCTCCGATCGTCGCGGCTCCCGGGTGGACGATGCTGCCGCGCGTCGGATCGTCGAGGAGTTCGTCGACGCGGCCGTGTCGGGACGCACGGACCGGCTGCTGGAGATGCTCACCGACGACGTGTCGGCGGTTTCGGACGGGGCCGGGCTGGCCAGGCGATTGTTGCAGTACGCGGCACCCGAGCGCGTCGCCACCATGGTGCGGGCCGGCTTCGCCCCGACGCCCGCGAAGCGCAGGATCGCCGGCGGGGTGCCGGCCATCCACGTCGGTAGCGTCAACGGGTCGCCCGCTGCCATCGCCACGGTCGGCGACCGAGTGGTGGGGGTGGTGGTGCTCTGCCTGCGCGGCGAGCGGGTCGCTACGGTGTTCGGCGTCGGTGCACTCGCCCGGCTGGGGCGCCTGGACGCGGGGTGGCGTCTGGACGAGCACGACGCCCCGTTCATCCCGGCATGGTGACCGAGAAGCCGGGTGTCCGGCCGTCGCTGCCCGCGAATGCTCGCTATGCGGTGAAGACCACCGGCGCATGAAGCGGCCCCCGGATGGCGGGCGTGTCCCGCCAGGTGACCGGGCCGGTCGGCGTGGGGCGCCGCGCCAGGACGCGGGGGAGCGCGCGCTCGAGTTCGAGCCGCGCCAGCGCCGCACCGAGGCAGTAGTGCGCCCCGTGCCCGAACTCCAGCGTGGGCGGGCCGTCGCGATCGGCACAGAGCGTATCGGGTTCGGGAAACACGGCCGGGTCTCGGTTCGCGGCCGCGATCACGACGAGCACCGCGTCGCCCGGGGCGATGGCGGCGCCCGCCACGTCGTGCGCGACGGTGGCGGTGCGCGCGACCGCCTGAAGTCGGAGGCCAAGCGGTCTTAGGA
>NZ_BAABFR010000109.1:0-16159 GCF_039541155.1 Tsukamurella soli | reverse complement strand
CTGGTCCAGCTCATCCGACGCTCCCCGCGTTCAGCAGCTCGCTTGCCCGCGCGATCACGCAGCTCCAACCATCTCGGATCCACGCGGCGAGCCCGACCGCCGCGACGACGCCGAGCTCATCCGCCGCGTGCGCGGCGAGGGGATCCCCCATCAGCAGCGTGCGGTAGACATTGAGCGGATCCGCGCCCTCCTCCGTGGCCCACCACCGCGTCTCCGCGATGACCCCGCAGTGCACCACCCCGGCCGCACCTCGGTTGTGCTCCTGGGCCAGCTGGCGAGCCGCCATCCGGTGCGCCGCAGCGACGTGGTCCGCCGCCGTCACGGGCTCGCCGAGGACCTCGGCGACGGCCTGGATTCCGCTGGCGGACTGGCTGATCCGCGGCCACTCCTCCCGCGTCCACCGTCCGACTGCGCGCCGGTCCGCGAGCGACAGCTGGCGGTGTGCGGTGAGGAACAGCGGGTTGCCGGCCACGGTGTGCACCAGCGCGTCGGCGAGCCGGGTGCCGGTCAGCGCCCGCGTGACTCCGGCAGCCGCGACCGCGCCGGCGTAGGCCGCCAGCGCCGTGGTGCTGTCGCTGCACTCGACGGCGAGCTCGATCGCCGCGCGGCTGTGCGCCTCGACCTCGCTCACGGTGCGGATCATGCCGCCCACCTGCTCTCAATCCGGACCGCATCCCACTCCCGCACGACCAGGTCCGCGACCGCCTCGATCTCCTCATCGGACAGCACCGCCGCGCCCATCGCCAGCGCCTCGAAAGCCGCCCTTCGCACCTCCGCACCCGCGCCCGCCTCGATCGCCGTCGCCGCCGCGCGCTGGGCCGCCCGCGCCAGAGCCTGGGCGGTCACGCGGCATCACCTCCACCGACGCGGGGCAGGCCGTCCAGCCACTCCCGCAGGTCCTCCGGGTACACCAGCACCGCTGCGCCGCAGCGGTGCGCCACCAGCGTCCCGTCGGCGATCTTCCTCTGCACCGTGCGGAGTCCGACCCCACTCATCGCCGCAACCTCTCTCGCCCTGTATCCGACTCTCCTGTCTGCCATTTCGCTCCTCTCCTCGGCCCGACGCAGCTTGTCTCGCGTCACGCACCGCCACAGACTGCCTCCGGCTGCTGGAGAACGCCCCCGACGACACGAGCCACCTCGTCGGACGCACACCCGGGCCCTCGGCGTCCGAATCGGATCTGTGTTGCGACATCGACCGTCACGCACTGTCCTGCGCCGCCTGGTGCGTCAGAACTGTTGCTGTACAGCAGCTCTCACTGTTGCACACCGTGTGCGAATGCCGGACTCTTGGTCGCATGACCCAGATCCACCCGACGGGACGTGACAAGCTCCTGCTGGTCAGCGTGTGTATTGGCCTCGTCGCGCTCCTCGCCGTGGCCGTCGCGCTGCCCGCCCACGCCGCCTCAGCACCGCGTCCGAGCGCGTGCTCGTGGAGCCTGCCGCTGCCGCAGTTCGAGGCGTGCATGCAGGGCAAGCCCACCCAGCCGACCACCACGGCGCCGGCGCCCGCGACAGGCATGGGGGAGCCAGATGGTCCCTGCGTTCGGAGCGCAACGGGGCAGCGGATTTTCGGCGATTGCGATACCTTCGCCACCACCGTGGCGCCGTCGATGCCGAGCGTGGAGAGCACCGCACCGGGCCCGTATCTCACTCTCGCTACCGCGTTGGGCCGGTGGCAGACCTGGATCGGTCTGGGCCTGGTGATCGTCTCCCTGGTGGCGCTGTGCCGCAACGATCCGGAGCGCCCGGACGCCCTTCCGGCGCACCGCGATCTGCAGGGTCCCGCCGCTGGTGAGCTGCGCGCCAAGGCCGCTGGCGAGCGCTCGGTGGCGGGGTTCGGCATCCCGATCGGGCTGCTGATCCTCGGCGGCCTGTGGGGGTTGGGTGGGGTGATCCTCGCGGCGGTTCCGGCCGGGCTGGTGGCCTACGCGGTGTACCGCAGGTACCTGTGGTTGGAGAACGTCGCGCAGGGATTCTCCCTCGCCGACGCGCGGTGGCAGGAGGCGGCATCGGCCGCCGAGCGGGCCGGCCGACCGACCCCCGCCGAGCCGCAGCTCGATCGCGGTGAGGCACACGCTCTCGGGCTCACGCGGGGGCACGAGGCTCCCGAAAGCAGCGCGGCTGCAGTGATGCTCGGGATCGATGGCCGGGACGGTCCGACGCGGGCCGCGTGGTCCCGCGTGGCGCAGGCGTTGCGGCTCGGAACCACATCCGATACCGGCGCGTTCACACCGTGGGCCTCGATCGCGAGCGTGTCCAGCGACGCGGCGGGAGACTGCACGGTCACGTGGGATGTGCACGACATCTCGAAGACCGCGACGTCGCTGAACTCGGCCGCGGGCCCGCTTCTGCGGGAGCTTCGTGTGCGATCGATCGGCGACGGATTCCTCACCGATCACGCATCCGGCCGCATCTACGCACGGTTCAGCAACACACCGGGGAAGCCGACCGGGAAGGGGCCCGTGGGCCCCGCTGCCGCACCAGCACCAGAGGACTGGGACTTCTAACTATGAGCGACTTCGCCGCCATGTTCGGCCTCGGCGACACCCCCGACAAGCCAGATCCGACCCCTGCGCCGAGCCCAGCATCCCGGCCGTCGCGGACCCGACGGGCGACGCCGGAGCCCGCTGCGCAGGACCCGGATCCGGTGGTGGAGAGGGAGGCCGCCGCCGACGCCAGAGCTGTCCAGGATCGGATCCTGCAGGCCGAGGCGCAGGAGCTCGCAGACCTCGCCGAGCGGGTCGCACGCGCGGGTGCTGTGCGGGGTCCGGAGACCACGACGGAGACGGTCCGCGAGACCCCGCAGGAGCACGTGCTCAGCGAGTGGAACCGCGCGTTCTCGACGCCCGCTGGCACCGCCGCGCTGGGCCTGCCTGGCGGGTCCCGTGGGCGGGCGGTGCCCCATGGTCCGACGGGGATCCGGGTCCAGATCCGGGTGCCGATGGGCACCGACCTGCCCGCAGCGGCGGCCGCGGTGCAGCGTGCGGCGGAGGCCCGGCGGTGGGGTCAGACGATGGTCGCGTTCATCGACGCGAGCCGATTCACGCTCACCCGCGAGATCGTCGGCGAGGATCCCCTGACACCGTGGCGTGTGGCGGGGAAGACCGCCCTTGCCGTGGCTACCGGCGATCCCGCACACGTGCGCCGGTTGCTCTGGGAGCGTGCGGGTCTGACGGTGAAGCGGAGCGATGGGAAGGTGCTGTATCCGGAGGTCCTGGAGCTGTCGGTGGGGCCTCGCGGCCCCGAGGTTCTGGTCAAGCTTCCGGGTGGGGTCGGCGTCGATGCGGCGGTGAAGACCGTGGGCTCGCTCCGGAGTCTGTTCCGGTGCCCGGAGCTGGCGTGCGAGGCGGAGGGTACCCATCTGCGTATCCGGCTGTGCACCGTGCCAGCCGAGACGCTGCCGCAGATGGTGCCGCTCTGGCCGCGCTCACTGTACCGACCGACGACGCCGGAGCAGGCCATCGCAGTGGGCAAGCGGATCGCCCTGCCGGTCGGTGTCACCCTCGCGGGCGACCGGCTGGAGAGGATCGAGATCCGTCCGGCAGCTGTACCTCACGGCGTGCTGGTAGGCGCACCCGGCAGTGGCAAGTCTCGGTGGGTGCGCGGTGCCATGACGGCCTGGACCGTGCAGGGCGGACTGCTCGCGATCGGTGACCCGAAAAATGGTGAACTGGTGCAGGATTGGCTCCCCGGTTGTGTGCACATCTCGACCTCGAAAGCCACCATCTTCCGGCTGTTGCTGTGGGCTCAGGTGGAGATGAAGCGCCGCCTGGCGGTGCAGAACATCCTGCAGCGGAGGCACGGGATCGCAGACCTCCCGGTGCAGCCGATCCTGGTAGTCGTCGACGAGTTCGGGCAGCTGATGACCGAGTTGGACCAGAGCACCGACCCGGCCGACAAGGCCGCTCGCAGCGAGGTGGAGCGCGTCGTCACCAACGCGCTGCAGGTGGGCCGCAGCGTCGGAATCCATCTGCTGTTGATCACCCAGAATGCGTTGACGGCGAGCTTGCCGGGTGGGATCGCGCAGGCCGCCAGTTTCCGCGTGTCCGTCGGCCGTCCGACCGAGGGCGCGAGCGGCTCCGGATCCGTGGGGAGGCTGTTCCCGGCAGCGATGCGCGACCGCGCCGCCGAGCTGGGCGCGAGCATTCCGACGGACTCGCCAGGCCTGCTCCTCACCGATCACCGGGGCCGACCGGTGATCGCCCGTGGCTTCTACGGGTACACGCCTGGGATCGAGCCTGAGGGAAGGGAATTCAGCGATCCGACGCACCAGAAGTACCAGAACTTGTCCGCCGAGATCCGCGAATCCTGGGTGCAGACGCGAGCCACGTTGGCGCACGTCCCACCGACGATCCGGTTCGGCTGGCGGCCCGGTCCGGATGCTCCGGACGACTGGCAGGCGTTGTCCCTGAGCGCCGGCAAGCGCGGTGACGACCCGACCGTCGCGGTACTCCATCCGGTGCCGCTCGATCGCCTGGATCACGCCACTGGGCGCGTCGTGCCGATCGGCGAGCACGCCCGGTTCGACCCGCTCTCCGATGCCTATGAGGGCGGCTACGACCCCATCGATCTCACCACCCACTTCGCGCCCCGCAGCTACTAGGAGACCGACCAGATGTCCATCCAGATCCGCGATCGCGACAGCACATCCCGCACCGCGTACGGCGACTCTATCGGCCCTGCCGCCCGCGCCGTCGTCACCGCGGTAGCGGGCTCCACCGCGGCCCTGCAGGCCGTGATGAACCGCGCCGACCGGCACCCCGCGTCCCCGCGGGAGGCGTTCGCCGCGTTCATCGCCTACCGGCGCGCGCAGGCGCAGGTCGATGCGGCCGTCGCCCAGTACGCCGCGTGGCTCCTGGTCGGTGGCGTCACGCGCAGCGCCCTCGCCCGCGGGCTCGGCGTCCGGCCGGCATCGGTGGCCCGCCTGCTGGCCCCCGTCGAGCACCTGGCGTCTGCTCGCGGCCAAGACCTCGTCCAGGGCGCCGACGGCACCTGGGCTGTGCACATGCTGGAGGCCGTGCAGTGAGCGCGCTACAGCCACACACCGCCGGTGTCCGATTCGCCCACTCCGCCGGGCCGAGTCCTCCGGACACGCGAGAGAGCCCTACGCGCGCGCACGCGAGTTTGCGCACCCTGTATGCGTTTCCGCGCCAGATGTGCACGCCGGGTGCGTGTCCGATTCCCGCTACACGGCGCGCTACAACGACCGCCACAGATACCCCCACAGACCCGGCTACAGCCCGAGCTACACACGACGAGATGGAGACCCCATGTCCGACAACAGCACCCCTCACCCGGAGCGCATCGCCCGGCTCCTCGCCGTCGCCGCGGCGACCGGAACCCTGCCGCCCGACACCGTCGCAGACGCCGGGCGGGTGATCGCGCTGGTGGATGCGGGCGCATCCCGCCGGGCCGTGACCGCGGCGGTGCAGCAGCTGATCTCCGCGGCGTGGACCCGCGGCGGGCGGGACACTGCAGCCTCGACCACGCCGCGCGCGACTCGGGACGCGGTCGAGCGACTCCGCGGCGTCGCCGCACTGGAGCAGCAGCTCGGTCTGGCGCCGAGCGGCGAGACCCCCGTGACCGCCCCCGTCGTCGATCCCGTGATTGAGCCCGATCCGGCGCCCGAGACCGAGTGCACGTGGGGTGCAGCATGAGCCGCGTCCGCACACATCTCCGCGACACCACCCGCCGGCACCCGATCCGCGCACTGGTCTGGGCCGTGGCCGCGGCTCTGCTGGTCGTCGTGATCTGGGCCAGTTTCCACCCGGCTCACCCGCGCGGGACGAGCGCCTATCCACCGCCCGTGACGCGCACCGTCACGGTCACGGCAACACCCACAGGAGGTAGCTGAAATGAATGCACTCAACAGGATCCGCACCGCCGCGCGGCGCTGCACCCGGCCGCCCGTCCCGCTGGCTGCCGCGGCGGCCGGCGCGGGTGCCGTGCTGACGTGCACGGTGTGGGCGTTCGTGCCCGCGTATGCTGCTGGGACGCCCACACCCGTCAGCTCGTTCACCGCGTTGGACGGGTGCCACCGGTTCGTCATCGTCCAGGGCCACACTTTCTGGGTGCGAGACGCCCGCCAGGTCCCTACCGCGAGCTCGTGGGATGTCGCAGTTCGCGGTTGGCCGCGGGCCGGATGCGACCCGGTGCATCCGGGGTGGCCGGCCGCGGAGCCGTGCGATCCGCACGGTTCCCTGCCCTGCGGCACCGGAGGTAGCTTCCTGCCGGGGATCACGGACGGAGACTGGATCAATCCGCTGGCACCTCGATCGGCGCATGCATAGCCCGCAACAGGCCCCGCACCTCGTGGGGTACGGGGCCTGTCCCATGCCCCGCCGCCGGTGCCGGTGCGGGCACCCGGCCGGGGTCGGCGGACCGGGACGGGGTCAGAGGGCGGAGCGGAAGCCTCTGAGCCACGCGTCGGCGTCATCGGGGTGGAGGGCGGCGGGGAGATAGGTTCCGGCGTCCGTGGCGGTGAGGTTCGGCAGTTCGCGGCGGAGGGTGCGGGCGGCGTCGCGGCCGGCGGTCCAGGCGGCGGGTTCGGAGTGGTTCATGGGGCGGGATGGTGCACGGCGGTGGGGCCAGTTGACGAGCGCGGCGCGTTCGGTCGACCAGAGTGACACGGTGATCGCCATCGGACCAGGTAGCAGGCCCGTTCTTCGACACGCGGAGTGACACGGAAGCGACACGCAAGGGGCGATCAGAGACGGTGACGGCGCACTGAATGCGCAGGTCACGCTACCGAGGCGGAACCCTGCGACTTGGGGGAACGATGAAACACTCGATTACAAGAGCGGTGCTCTACCACTGAGCTAAGGAGGCAGCGGACCGCTCCGCGCGCTGACCGGCAGGCGGATCGGACCGGTAGCAGCCTAGCAGCCAGGTTCCCACATGAGACATCTCGCGCGGTTGGCGGCGAGCGCGCCGGGCGGGGGCGTCGACGGTGGCGGGGCGTACCGTCGTGCCCACCCGCCCCGCCTGACACGACGAACATTGTGAGGTCGAATAGTGAACCAGCACAGCCCCGCCGAGCAGGCCGCTCGCGAGCCCGAGGGGTACGAGACGCTCAGCGTTTCCGTCGACGGTGACGGTATCGCCCTCCTCACCCTCGACCGCCCCGACGCGCTGAACGCCTTCGACCTGACGATGGCGCGAGAGCTCCTGCGTTTCTTCACCGTCGACGCGCACGACGACGGCATTCGCGCGGTGGTCGTGACCGGCGCGGGCCGTGCCTTCTGCGCGGGCATGGACCTGAGCGGCGAGGGCAATGTGTTCGGGCTCGACGAGTCGCTGCGGCCCACACCGGAGGAGTTCTACGCGCACTTCGACGAGCCGCCGTACGAGGACGGTATCCGGGACACCGGCGGCAAGGTCACCCTCGCGATCCACGCCCTACCGAAGCCGGTGATCGCCGCGATCAACGGCGCCGCCGTCGGAATCGGTGTCACGATGACCCTCGCGATGGATGCCCGCTTGGCCTCGACCAAGGCTCGTATCGGCTTCGTATTCGGGCGGCTCGGCGTGGTGCCCGAGGCGACGTCGACGTGGTTCCTCCCGCGCCTCGTCGGGCTCGCGCAGGCGCTCGACTGGGTGTACTCGGCAGACATATTCGACGGTGCCGAGGCCCTGCGCGGCGGGCTCGTCCGGTCGGTGCACGAGCCCGACGACCTGGTCGAGGCCGCGCTCGACCTCGCGCGGTCGTGGGTCGTCGGGCGGTCGCCGGTGGCGCTTGCGCTCGCCCGGCAGATGCTGCGCCGCAACTCGGCCGCGTCGCACCCCCTCGACGCGCACCTGTCCGACTCGCTCGCGATGTTCTACACGTCGATAGGCGATGGTAAGGAGGGCGTGGCGGCGTTCCTGGAGAAGCGCCCGGCGCAGTTCGAGGGCCGGGCGTCGGATCTGCCGCGCATCTACCCCGGGGAGTGATCCGGCGGGCCGCCTGCGATCCGGCGGCGCTCCCGACACCCGACGCATCTTCGGCTTCCCCGGGGCCTATCGTTTGCGCATGGAGATCCGGGACGCGACCGCCGATGACCTTCCGGCGATCCTCGCCATCTACAACGACGCGGTGGCGAACTCCACCGCGGTCTGGACCGAGGTGCTGTCGGACCTCGACGGCCGCAGACGCTGGTTCGAGGAGCGCATAGGTGCCGGGTTCCCGGTGTTGGTCGCGATCGTCGACGGTGCCGTCGCCGGCTATGCGACCTTCGGCCCTTACCGCGCCCTCCCGGGGTATCGGCACACAGTCGAGAACTCGGTGTACGTCAGCGAGAGCTTCTACCGCCGTGGCATCGCCGAGGCGCTGATGCGAGAACTCGTCGTCCGTGCCCAGGGCGCCGACGTGCACGTCATCGTCGCCGCGATCGAGGCAGGCAACCTGGCGTCGGTGGCACTGCACCGCAAGCTCGGGTTCGGAGTCGTCGGCCAGATGCCCGAGGTGGGAACCAAATTCGGCAGGTGGCTCGACCTCGTATACATGCAGCGCATCCTCCGCTGAGTCGTGAGCGCCCCGAAGTCGTGAGCGCCCCGAGTCCGGACCTGAGCCTCTGATCCCGCGGCCTGCCGAGTCCTGAGTCCAAACCCGCCGAGCT
This sequence comes from Tsukamurella soli, assembly GCF_039541155.1. NCBI lineage: Bacteria > Bacillati > Actinomycetota > Actinomycetes > Mycobacteriales > Tsukamurellaceae > Tsukamurella > Tsukamurella soli. The sequence continues at coordinate 7,560 of NZ_BAABFR010000109.1, read as the reverse complement.
CGAGCCCGCCGAGCCCGGGCCTGCTCGGCCCGCCTCCGGTGCGGTCAGCCTGGTGGTTCAGTGGCACAGACCTCGCCGTCGTGGGCGGGGGCTCTCGCGCAGGTGACGGGTGTCCTTGGCGCACTGCGGTTCTCGCGGAGGCCGCGGCTCGACGTATTTGTCGCCTCGGTCGCCGCGTCCATGCCGGCGGCGGTGTCCTCCCACTGCGCGTGGAGGTCGTGTTGAGCGAGCAGTTGCTCGAGGATCACGGGTCCCGCGGGCCCGTCGAGGATGGCCGCGATGTCGTCGTGGATCGGTCCGACCTGTGTGCGGTAGGCCGCGTCTTCGGCTCCGGCCCACGCTCGTTCGTGGAGGGCTGCGCAACCAGCCGCCGCGGGTGGCCTCCCAGTGTTCGACGGCCTGCCGGTACAGCTCCGTGCAGTCGTGGGTGTGATTGACGTGGGCCACTCCGCCATCGATTCGAGGATGGCTCCATCCGGCTCGCCCTGCGTATTATGGCCCGTGTTGAACCGGTGCGGTGTGGTTGCTTTCGGCACCGACGGTGGCGTGGCGGGCATCGCAGGCGAACGTGAGGTTGCCGACAAGTCGTTAACAGCACCCCATTCGGAGCGTTCGTCACCTGGCCGAGGTGGGGTCGGCAGGCCGGCGATGTCTGGTGTGTGTCCGGTGCCAGGGTTCACAGCCGGACGGATCGAGCGGCTACGAGTGAGCCGATGGGAGCAAAGTGAAGGCGTCGATGTGGGAGGGGCGAACGACGGCGAAGTGGCGCAGATTCAGTGTTGCGATCCGCTGCGTTCGGTGGCGCTCCGCGAGTGCGATCAGGCTGGCGTCAGTGCCGCCGAGTCGAAGGTTCGCGTAGTCGATGACCAGGTCGTGGACGCGTTGCCAGTCCTGTGTGGTGAGTGCGTCGATTCGCAGCTGGCCGTCGGTGATCGACTGGTAGAGAGTTGCTTCGGCTTGTGGGCCTAGTTCGCGGTCGATGAGGTAGGCGCTCTCGGCGATCACCATGGCCGTGGTGACCAACTGCTCGGTCTCGGCTTCGAGAAGGCGGGCGCAGGATGTGTGGTGCGGGTCGCTCCGGTCCGTGGCGGCGACCAGCACGCCGGTGTCCACGATCAACATGTGATTTCGGCTGTACCCTCAGTCGCGGCCGAAGCCTTCAGAGAGCAACGCGTCGATTCGTGGAGTTATCCCCGTGCTGGAGGCACCGGCGGCGATGAACGCCAGCTTTCGCGGTTGTGATGGAGATGTGGTGGCATCGTGCTGGGGGGCGACGAGCTGAAGGAGGACAGCGCGCACGGCGTCGGCCTGAGACGGGCTGAGCCTGTCGACGAGGTCGTGCAGGTCGGAGTGCTCAGGTGCTGCGGTCATGGTTCGAGTGTCCCCTCCGAGCCGGTGCTGCATCGCCGTCAGCAGTACGTCCTGTACCCGAAGTGTACCTGTCGCTCGCGGACGGGTGATGGTCTCGGACCTGGGCTCAGGGCGGTCGCTGCCTCAGCGTGAATGCTGTATCGCGGGCCTCGCCGCCATCCGCGTATTCGTTGCGGCCGACCAACAGGAGGTTCTCGATGTCGGTGAGACCACCCTCCACCTGGCCTGCACTGTCGGGGCTACCGCGAAACGCGCCACCCCGTGGCGCGTTCCCCTGCGCCGCAGCGTCTCTGGCACTGTCATCCGGGGTCCACTCGTGCATGTGATGCACGGCGCAGTACGCAGGTGGTACGTCGCATCCCGGTGCGCTGCATCCCTTTTCGGTCGCAATGAGGGCGATCCGCTGGTCTGCGGACGCCGGCCGCTTCGAGCGACCGAGTCGCAGCGGCCGTCCCTGCATCGACTGGAGTACGAGATAACGCGGGTGCCCGCCCGCGAGGCGGAGTGCCTCGATGACCGGCAGAGCGCCGCCGGTGGCGGTGGTTGCTGTGCCCGCGAGCGAGGTCAGCTGGTCGATGCTCATCGTGGCGACCACGACGGCGGGCAGCCCGCGGTGCGCGCCCACAGCGTCGGACGCGAGCCCCAGCTCGAGGGCGCGCTTGAGCGCGTCGTGTCGGCGCTGGGTGGCGGTCCGCTCGTCCCGTGTCGCGGCCGCGGACAGGTCGGCATCGGAGGCGGCCGCGGCGTCGTCGGGCGATGCCGGATCGGCGGGGTTGTTCACACCCGGCTGTGCCCGCTTGGCGAACGCGGCGTCGAGCAGTGCCCGCAATCCGGCGTCGAGCGTGCCCCGCATCTCGGACAGTCCGTCGTCGTCCTGCGGCGTCACGTCGAGCGCGCGGTCGGCCTCGTCGGGGTCGGGCTCGCCGCCGTCGGGGTCGATCAGGTCGGCGGCGTGCTTGCCGGCCTTGGTGACGGTCTCGGGCGTCGCCTCGCGGCCGAGGGAGACGAGGATGTGTTCGAGCTGGTCCAATTCATCGCCGGTGAGGCGTCGCCGGCAGCGTTCGCTCGCCTTCTCTACGGCACGCCCGTGTGTGTCGGACAGGTCGCCGTCGAGTTGTGCCTGGGCGATCAGGGGGTGCACCGGCTCCACTGATTCTCCGGTGGGAGTGGAAGCGCAGGCGCGGAACTTCACCGCCTGGACGCGGGCGGCGGCTTCGGCGCCGGACATCCGCAGCGCGGCGACCAGCAGTTGCTCGAGGTTCTTGCAACCCAGTCGCCTCGGCAGCCCGAGCCGGGCGGCGGTCGCGGCGATCAGGGTGCCCGCCGCCGTGAGCCCGCGCGCGCCCCGCTCGATGCGCACTATCGCGTCGTCGGGGGTGAGGTCGGATGGATCGGCCTCCGCAAGATCCGCCACCGCCTGTTCGAACGCCACGAGTCGGCATAGATACTCGTGCCCGCTGGTCGTCGTCGTGGGCGCCATCTCCGCCTCCTCCCTGTCGTGATCCAGCTTACACCTGATATCGAACATATGCGAGAAATATGGCACACTGATTCGAATGATGCCCGAGTGTGCTTGTCTCCCTTGGCGAGTAGGCTCGGACCGTAATCGCTGTTATCTCCGGAGGCGGGACAGAATGAAGCTCACGAAATACGGCCATGCGTGCGTAACCATCGAGTCTGGCGGCACCACGATCCTCGTCGACCCGGGCACGTTCACCGAGGAGCGTGTCGAGCTGCTTCGCTCGGCCGACGCCGTGCTCATCACGCATGACCACTTCGATCACTATGACGCCGACGCCATCCGCGCCGAACTCGCCGCGCGACCCGGCCTGCCCGTGTATGCGCCCGGCAGTGTCGCCGGGGAGTTGGACGGGGTCACGGAGGTCTCGACCGGCGACGAGTTCACCGTCGCCGGCATCGCGGTCCAGGCGTTCATCGAGCCGCACGCCTTCATCTACGGCGATCAGCCGCAGACTCCCAATGCCGCGTTCCTGATCGGCGGCGCGGTGTATCACCCGGGGGACACGTTCTTCGTTCCCGACGTCGCGATCGATACGCTGCTCGTGCCCACCAGCGGTCCGTGGGTCAAGCTCGGTGAGGCGATCCAGTTCGCCATCGACGCGAAGCCGCGCCGGGCGATCCAAATACACGAGATGCTGCTGACGGAGATGGGGCAGCAGATGTCGGCCCGGATGATCGGGCCCGACGGTTTCGGCACCGTTCCGCTGGAGATCCTCCCGGTCGGGGGGTTCGTGGAGGTCTGAGTGCGTGCAGTCGAACCGCCGCGATCTTCGCGGCGTCGGCAGCGCGCCTGACGATTTCGAGACGGGCGTCCTAAGGAAGCCGTCTAAAGATGGTCGACGGCGAACGGCACGTGCCCAACCGTTGGGGGTGTGAGTGCAGGGGATGAGTCCGAGTTCGAGCGCCAGCTCGCGGGCATCCTCGCAATCCGCTTACAGACGCTCCGGTTGGCAAAGGGACTCACGCAGTGGGACGTGGCCGACCGGGCGGGGATCGCCCGCAATCACTACCAGTTGTTGGAGAGCGGTTGGGTCAACCGGCGGACCAAGTCGCCGTCCAATCCGCGCCTCTCGACTCTCGTCGCCGTGAGTGAGGTTCTTGGTACCATCGTCCCCGAACTCATCGACGAGATGTTCGCGCGCGACAGCGCCGGGTGAGAGCGTGGGCAGCGCAGGGCAAAATCTGTCTACACGTCGATGACCTTCATGACCTCGTCGCCGTAGTCGTTGATCACCTTGATGGCGATCTTGCCGGTCTCCGGGCGGTCGAACGGGCGGGACACCGTCTGATACAGGCTCTCCCACGCCTCCTCATCGATATCGGCCTCGAGGCCCGTGCGGAGCCGCTTGTACGGATCGTTACCACCGGTGAAGTAGCAGTGGCGCACGAAGAACGACTCGCCGTCGTAGTCGGTGTCGCGGCCGAGCTGGTCGGTGATCTGTTGTCGGACTCCGACGCCTGACACGGTACGGGCCGAGAGGCTCCGAACCGACTACGGCAGTCGCCATACCCGCGCCCGCACGTGGTGCCGGCTCAGGATCGACACCCGGTTGAACGCGCCGATCGTGATCGCCGCCCAGATCGCCACGGACATCTGCTCCTCTGTCAGCACGTCGCCGGCACGGTCGTAGGCGAGGTCGGCGGTGTCCTCGCCCTGGAGCTCCGTCACCAGCTCGGCCGTCTCCAACAGCGCGGTCGTCACGTCGTCGAACAGCTCCCGCGCTTCGCGCCAGGCCGGGAGCACCGCGAGTTGCTGTTGCGTCACGCCGGCGTGCAATGCGCGCTCGGCGTGCAGGCTGAGGCAGAAGCCGCACCCGTTGATCTGCGAGCACCGCATGTTGAGCAGCTCGATCTGAGCGGGTGTCAGGCCGGCGTCCGCCCATGCCTGGGCCACCGCGGTCGATACTGCGGTCAGGGCTCCGTAGGCGGAGGGCGTCGCCTTGTCGATGAACACCCTCGGCCCACTCATAGTCGGTACGCTAGCGGACGTGAGCAACGTCGAGGCGCAGCCTGCCGAAGTGGCGTGCTCGGCCGGCGTCGCGAATGCAGCGGTCGAGGTGATCGAACCCCGCATCGTGCCTCTGGGCGGCCCCCGGGCGATGACGGTGCGTCGAACGCTCCCGACCCGAGGCCGCAGCATGGTGGGTGCCTGGTGTTTCGCCGACCACTACGGCCCCGACGACGTCTCCGAGACGGGCGGAATGAATGTCCCGCCGCACCCGCACACCGGGTTGCAGACCGTCAGCTGGCTGTTCGAGGGAGACGTCGAGCACCGCGATAGTGCGGGCGTCCACGCGCTGGTGTTGCCGGGGGAGCTCAACCTCATGTCGGCCGGTCACGGCATCAGCCACTCCGAGGTGTCGACGCCGAGCACCACGCGCCTGCACGGCGTCCAGCTATGGATCGCGCTTCCCGACGCGGTCCGCAACGGACCCAACGGTTTTCAGCATTATGCGCCTGAGGAGTTCGAGATCGCGCCGGGCGTCACGGGCCGCGTCTTCATCGGCGCGCTCGCCGGACAGACGTCCCCGGCCGTGACAGCTACGCCGCTGCTCGGTGCCGAACTCCTGCTCGCCCCCGGCGCACAGGCCGTGCTCGAGGTCGACGGTGACTTCGAGCACGCCCTGCTGCTGGACACTCTTGCGCTGACGATCAACGGGATCCCGCTGCGCCGTGGGGATCTCGGGTTCGTCGGCCCCGGGCGCCGCACCCTCGATATCGCCAACCCCACCGAGGGCGAGGCGCGCGCGATCCTCTTGGGGGGCACGCCCTTCACGGAGGACCTCGTGATGTGGTGGAACTTCGTCGGCCGCACCCACGAGGAGATCGTCGAGTACCGTGCCGCGTGGGAGGCCCGCACCGGGCGCGCCGACGACCCGGGCCGGTTCGGCACCGTTGGCGGGTGGGAGCCCGACGATGCGCTCCCGGCACCGCCGCTCCCGACCACTCATCTGAAGCCCCGATCCAGGAGGAACTGACCCATGGCCGTGACGGTAGACCTCAACGAGACGCAACATCGCTACGAGATCGCCGTCGACGGTGACCTCGCGGGCTTCACCGCGTTCAAAGACCGTGCGCAGCAGCGGATCTTCTACCATACAGAGGTGTTTCCGCAGTTCGGCGGGCGAGGGCTGGCATCCGAGCTGGTCGAGCAGGCGCTCACCGACGTCCGCGCACGGGGGCTGCGGGCGGTGCCGGTGTGCCCGCTGGTCGCAGGCTTCCTGTCGAAGCACTCGGCGTTCGCAGACATCGCCGACCCGGTCACCCGCGACGTCCTCACCTTCCTGCGCCGGGCCGGGGCGGACCCGGAGGGCACTGCGGCGCACTGACTCCCGCCGACGCTGGTCAGAATCTCGGTGGAACAGCCCCGAAACCAGGGAATCCGACCATCCGGCCACGCTCAGACCGAGATCCGGACCGGTACTTCGGCGAGCGGTCAGTAGTCGTACTGCTTCGTCGGGTCGGCACGGCCCTCCACGACCGCACCGTCGCGGCCGGCGTGAAGTCGTTGCCCGATGTCGCCGAACCCGGAATCAGCCGCAGAACCGCCGAGATCCATTGCCCGGCAGGCGCTGTGACCTGAGGACCGCGAAGTGACACCTCGATCGTCCGGGCGTCCGCCACGCAGCACCAGATCATCAGGCGGCCGAGTAGAACGTCCGTCCCACGGTGGACCACGAATCCGGTCAGGGTGACGTCGCTCCTGTCCAGCGCGTGCGTCGAGTCGCTGACCGCTCGGTTCTGGAAGTCGTACACCGACAGTGCCGGTGCGGTGCCGGGTGGCAGCGGGGGAACGACTCCATGTCCTCGGACACCGCCGCGGAGATCGGAGCGGACGCCGAACTCGCTCCCAGTGGAGGCGGGGGAACGGCACCGTCGGGCCCGGCGCCGTACGTCGGCGGCCGTCCCGAAGCCGGCCAGTGCCAGGATCACCACCCCGGACGCCAGCAGGAAGGGCAGCATCGCGGGGCGCACGTAGTTCAAGTGCGTGCCGGTCGAGGCGACGACGGTGACCGCCGCGCCGAACAGCAGGAGCAGCAGATTCTGTGCGGTGCGGTTCACTCAGGTCACCGCCAACCCAGGATCGCGGTCCCCGCGGCGGTCCCGCACACGACGGTCACCAGTAGTGCCAGCGGGGCGAACCGCGCGACGAACCCGCGACCGTCGGTTCCCGCCTGCATCGTCATCAGCTCGACGTCGACGGCCGGCCCCACCACCAGAAACACGATGCGCGGCATCAGCGGCAGCGCGGACGTCGAGGCCGTCACGAATGCGTCGGCCTCCGAACACAGGGCCAGCACGATCGCGAGCGCCACCATCACGACGCCCGCCGGCAGCATGTTGCCCGCCAGGTTGCGGTACCAGTCCTGCGGCACCAGCACATGCAGCGCGGCGGCGAAGGCGGCACCGAGCGCCAGGAACGAGCCGGCCTCCACCAGATCCTCGCGGGCTGTCGCCGCGCCGAGTGCGAGGCGCGCACGGAGCGTGGTCGGCAGTTCGCTCGTCACGGCCGGCCGCGACCGCCGGATCCACTCCGGGCGCCCGATCGCGACCCACAAGCCACCCCGTGATCAGCGCGGTGGCCAGCGAGCCGACCAGCCGGGCAGCGCGATGCCGCCGACGCCTGCGACCGCGACCGCGACCGCGGCGGATCGGCGCCGCGGCAGG